>CAZRCB010000161.1:0-1651 GCA_964598455.1 uncultured Flavobacterium sp. | reverse complement strand
ATAAGCTAATCCTGTATCTGAGTTTTTGGTATCATTCCTTCCTTCACCGGTTGATATTGCAGTTCGAATATTATATGAGAATTTATCTTTATACTCATTAAGGTTATGCACTTGAAGTCCAAAATCTCTATCGATATTGAAATCTGCATTATTTATACTTCGATCGGTTAGCTGCAATGCGCCTGATGAATTTACTCTTTGTCGGTTTCCGGGCAACTTAGTCTGTCCGAAACTTAATGACCAATGTTTATTGGGTTGATAGAAAATAACAGCATCGCGAATAATCTGTTCGTTTTCTCCCTGTATTGTTTCACCGGTATCTCTCGGGGCAAACGAAAGCTGAATGGCATATCTAAACCTAGGGTCTCCGACATATCCATCAAAACGCAAGCGAAGTCTTCTGACCTCGGCCTCGATCTTATCTTCGATATTTATATCATCAACATGCATATAAGACATCCTGTTCTGCATCCTGAAACGAATATTAAACTCAAAAAGACTATCTGGAGATGTAATCCCTATACCTTTTCCGAAGTTGTAATAAGGCAAGGTAGATAGTTCAAAATTCCTTGGCAGGTCTTTTTGGGTTTCTATTTGTGAAAAGGTCTGAAAGCCTATCACTAGAGAAAATAGCATTACAATTTTCTTATACATGATGAAAATTTTAATTAAGGCGCAAATCTACATAAAAAACCCGAGAAGAGAATTTATCCTGCTTTTCGGGTTTGTTTAGTTTATGTAATCTTAATGTTAAGCTTTTGGTGCTCCTGCAAGAATTTCTTCGTTGGCAAACTCTTCAAATTTTTGGAAGTTTGTTCTGAAGGATTGTGCAAGTTCTTTGGCTTGTTTGTCATAAGCTGCAGCATCTGCCCAAGTGTTCTTAGGATTTAATATTTCCGATGGAACATTAGGACACGTCTGTGGTACAGCAATCCCAAAAATATCGTGGTCTATGAATTCTACATCTTTAAGTTTACCTTCAAGAGCAGCAGTAATCATCGCACGTGTATATTTTAGTTTCATACGACTTCCAACACCATAAGGCCCTCCTGTCCAGCCTGTATTAACCAGCCATACATCAACATTATTTTCTTTCATCTTAGCACTTAGCATCTCAGCATATTTAGTTGGATGCAAAGGCATAAATGGAGCTCCAAAGCAACTTGAGAAGTTCGGTTGTGGCTCATTAACACCTGCTTCTGTACCCGCCACTTTAGCCGTATATCCAGAAATAAAATGGAAAGCTGCTTGACCTGGCGTAAGCTTAGAAACGGGAGGCAATACGCCAAAAGCGTCTGCTGTCAAGAAGAAAATATTTTTTGGATTTCTTCCTACTGATCCTTCCTGAATATTATTGATATAGTGAATTGGGTAACTCACACGGGTATTTGGAGTTATTGAATCGTCTTCGAAATCTATCTCATTGGTTCCTTCTTTGAAAACAACATTCTCTAATAAAGCTCCTTTTTTAATAGCGTTATAGATGTCTGGTTCTCCTTCTGCGCTTAGGTTGATTACTTTGGCGTAACAACCGCCTTCAAAATTGAATACAGTATTCTCTGCTGTCCAGCCGTGCTCATCATCACCGATTAGTTTTCTACTCGGGTCAGCTGATAGGGTTGTTTTTCCTGTTCCTGACAAACCGAAGAAA
>CAZRCB010000160.1:0-2023 GCA_964598455.1 uncultured Flavobacterium sp. | reverse complement strand
AAGACGCAATTGAGGACAGAAAATATATTTCTGAGAAAACTTCAAAATTCATCAGCGATAGACTTAAGATAATATCTGAAGAGCTAGGTGTTGTGGAAGACGAAGCAGAAGAGTTTAAGAAACAATATAGAATTACAGACATACCTACTCAGGCATCCTTATACCTGCAAAATACGAGTGAGTTTGAGAAAAAAATTATGGATACTGAAATTAAGATCAGTATTATCAATACAATTATTGACTCTTTCAACAAGAAGGACTCGCTAAGCGATATTATACCTATTGATATATTACCAGCTGAGACTAATGCTTCGGGACTTATCTCAGAGCTGAATATGTTTATATTACAACGTGAGAAGATTTCTATTAATGCAGGACCGGATAACTCTGTACTGAAGGATATAGATTCTCAGATCTCAGCTCTAAAATCAAGTCTAAAAGAGAGTTTACTGAGAACTAAAGCTAATCTTGAGATAGGTTTAAAAGATATAAAGGGACAGCGTTCGTTCTTGGCGGGAGAAATTTCTAAAGTACCAACATTAGAGAAAGAGTCTAGAGTAATTGCTCGTCAGCAAGGAATTAAAGAAGCTTTGTATCTATATTTATTACAGAAAAGAGAAGAGACAGAAATCTCTATGGCCGCTATTGCCCCAAATGCAAAAGTTATTGATGCAGCCGTAGCCTCGGATATTCCAGTTTCGCCTAAGAGAAACATAATCTATTTAGCAGCCTTGATATTAGGATTGCTGATTCCGTTTGCTATAATTTATATATTTGACCTGTTAGACACTAAAATCAAACGTTCGGATATCGATAAATATTTATCTATGATACCCTTCTTAGGTGATGTGCCACGCTCATATTCAAAAATGGATATCATCAACGCTAATAGCAGGACAAGTACAGCCGAAGCTCTCCGAATTATTAGAACAAACTTGGATTTCGTCTTAAGTCAAGGCAAACAAGGGGCATCAAAAGTGATTTTTGTAACATCAACCTTGCCGAAAGAAGGAAAGACTTTTATTGCAACAAACTTAGCTGGAACTTTTGCTTTATCTGGAAAGAGAACACTATTGTTGGGAATGGATATCAGAAATCCTAAGATAGGGGAGTACCTTAAGTTACCTACTATAGGACTTACAAACTATTTATCTTCAACGGATATTAAGTTGGATTCTCTTATTACTAAGATTGACGGGTTCAAAGAATTTTATGCTATTTCACCAGGGGTTATTCCTCCGAACCCTGCCGAGCTACTGATGAGCGATAAGGTCACAAAGATGTTTGAAGAGCTGAAGGGACAATTTGATTATATTATTGTGGATACCGCTCCCGTGAGTTTAGTTACTGACACCTTGTTGATCGCTCACAATGCGGATGCTTTTGTGTATGTATTACGTGAGCATTACTTGGATAGAATCATGCTTGATTTACCTCAAAAATTATATATAGAAAAGAAACTTCCGAATATGTCTATTCTGTTGAATGATACTAATTCTAAGAAATCATATGGAAGTAAGAGCTTTGGTTATGGCTATGGAAGTTATTTTGAACGTGAGAATAAAAAGCCATGGTACAAAAAACTATTTAACACCTAGCCAAAAGAGTTGATATAGATTTTTTTTAGTAAATAAAACACCCCTAAAACATAACATGTTTTAGGGGTGTTTTATTTGTGAAATCTGCAGTATTATGCTATTTAATATTGATGAATTATAAATATTGCAGGTCTATTCTGTAGGTCGATCTTTGTTTTCTTCCAGACAGATATTCGCTTGGTTTTTATATATTCAGTGTCTAGGGTGATGTCTGCTGCTATACATAAATATGTGTCATTATGAAGTAGCTGTAGTATATCTTCTAGCAATTTATTATTTCTATAAGGAGTTTCAATAAATATCTGTGATTGTTTCTTTTCGAGGGAGATTCTCTCGAAGGTTTTCAGCGCGATTTTCTTTTCGTTTTTATCAATGTGTAGATAACCATTAAAAGCGAAACTTTGTCCGTTGAAGCCTGAGCCCAT
>CAZRCB010000159.1:0-2082 GCA_964598455.1 uncultured Flavobacterium sp. | reverse complement strand
ATCACTCGAACTGACGGAAAAATCAATCTATTTTTAATTTCACCCAACGGGTTATTTATAAATTTAAAGTTAATACTAAAATACAGCCTAAAAATAGGCTGTATTTTCTATTTTTACAAATTATTAATTAGTTTCAAAAATAAAAAGTTCCACGTGGAACATAATTCAAAATAACAAACAAAAAATGTTTAGTACATACGATGTAATAGTAGTAGGAGCGGGACACGCAGGGAGTGAGGCAGCAACAGCAGCAGCGAATATGGGCTCGAAAATTTTATTGGTAACAATGAGTTTGCAGAACATCGCTCAAATGTCGTGTAATCCTGCAATGGGAGGAATTGCAAAAGGGCAGATTGTTCGGGAAATTGATGCATTGGGAGGTTATTCGGGAATTGTTTCGGATAAAACGGCTATTCAGTTCCGAATGCTGAATAAATCCAAAGGTCCTGCAATGTGGAGTCCGAGAGTGCAGAGTGATCGCATGCGGTTTTCTGAAACTTGGCGATTGATGCTAGAGCAAACGCCTAATCTTGATTTTTATCAAGAAATGATTAAAGAAATTGTAGTTGAAAATAATAGAATAGTAGGAGTAAAGACCAATTTAGGAATTCTGATAAGAGCTAAAACTGTCATACTTACTAATGGAACTTTCTTGAACGGACTAATTCATATTGGTGAAAAACAATACGGAGGAGGTAGGGCAGGAGAGAGTGCTGCTTATGGAATTACAGAAAATCTCACTGCATTAGGCTTTGAATCCGGTAGGATGAAAACTGGTACACCACCTCGAGTTGATGGTCGATCACTTGACTTTTCTAAAATGATAGAACAAGCTGGAGATATAAATCCATCGAAGTTTTCGTATTTAGATAGCACCAAACCACTGACCAAACAGCGCAGTTGTTATATGACCTATACCTCAGACAAAGTTCACAATTTGCTTAGAGAAGGTTTTGATAGATCACCGATGTTCAACGGAAGTATCAAAAGTATAGGTCCGAGATATTGTCCGTCAATAGAAGATAAAATTAATCGATTTGCAGAAAAAGAAAGACATCAGATTTTTGTAGAACCTGAAGGATGGCATACGGTTGAGGTGTATGTTAACGGATTTTCGACCTCGCTGCCAGAAGACGTACAATTCAAAGCGCTGCGAAGTGTCGTAGGATTCGAAAATGTGAAATTCTTTCGTCCGGGTTACGCAATCGAATATGATTATTTTCCGCCTACACAACTCAAGCACACGCTAGAAACCAAACTTGTAGAAGGTTTGTATTTTGCTGGACAAATCAATGGTACAACAGGATATGAAGAAGCAGCAGCACAAGGATTAATGGCAGGAATAAACGCGAGCTTAAAGGTTCAAGAAAAGGAGCCTTTTATTCTGAAAAGAGATGAAGCTTATATTGGGGTTTTGATTGATGATTTAATTACCAAAGGAACAGAAGAACCATATAGAATGTTTACTTCTAGAGCGGAATATAGAACACTTTTGCGTCAGGATAATGCTGATTTTCGTCTAACGCCGATGTCTTTTGAGATAGGTTTAGCTTCAGAAGAACGCCTCAGAAAGATGGAAAAGAAGAGAAATGATTCTCAGAAAATGATTCAGTTTTTTAAAGAGACCAGCGTTGCTGTTGATGAGGCAAATGTAATTCTAGAAGAGAAAGGTTCTGCCCCGATTACTCAGGCTGATAAAATGTTTAAGGTGTTTTCTCGTCCTCAGTTAGAGTTAGAGGATATGCTAAAATTCACGAAAGTTAAGCAGTATGTTGACGAGAATGCGTTTGATCAAGAAGTATTAGAGCAAGCAGAAATTCAAGTCAAGTATTCTGGCTATATTGAGAAAGAACGAAACAATGCCGATAAACTAATCCGTTTAGAGGAAGCTAAAATCCCTGAGAGTTTTGATTATGACAAAGTGAAATCACTCTCGTTTGAAGCCAGAGAAAAACTAAAAAAGATTCGACCAATTACCATTTCACAAGCCTCTAGAATCAGCGGAATATCTCCAGCAGATATCTCAGTGCTTTTGATTTATATGGGACGTTAGAGAATAGAACAAAGAGAATAGAACAAAGA
>CAZRCB010000158.1:0-2137 GCA_964598455.1 uncultured Flavobacterium sp. | reverse complement strand
GTTTTAGCAGTAAGTCAAAACTTGTGGTGGCAAAACATCCAGCTACATTTTCAACTCTTACGAAAATCGTTTCTGGATTTGCAGTATTGGTAAAGGTTTCTGGTGTAGCAATAGCGTTAGTGCCCTCTTGTGCATCAGCATCAGAGGTGTGGTAAGTAATGCTTAATCCAGTTGGGTCTGTAATGATTTCAGCCTGTTTTGTAGTCAAGTTAAAGACCTCAACACTATCATTGTCAGTATCACATACAGAATAGTTAGTAGGCTGCATAATAGTCACAGTCTCACCTACGACTAAGTCAAAACTGGTCACTGCAAAACATCCGTCAGTATTTTCTGCTCTGACATAGATGGTTTCTGGGTTTGCTGTATTGGTATAGTTTGCCGGTGTGGCTATAGCTCCAGTAGTACCGTCTTGTGCATCTGCCTCAGCTGTATAATAGCTGAAGGTGATTCCGTTAGTATCTGAAATAAGCCCGCTCTGTTTTGAAGTTAAATCAAAGTTTTGTGCGATACTAGTATCTTGAACACATAGTATATAATCAGTTGGCGTTAGTGCAATTCCAACGCTTATGTTTAAACTTTCTACTACAAAAACACTTGGGTCATTGTTGTCTTGTATTCTTACGAAAAAGGCTACTGTGTCACCGGTGTTGATGGTGAACAATACCGTATGATCGATAAGTTCAGCAGCATCACTCGTTTCTGCGCCTACCTGTGTAGCATAAAAACTAGCTGAATGGTTGGCGTATCCTTGCAGGATGTCAGGAATCAGTGCCGATAAATCAATAGCTTCACTTCCGCTTTGGTCAGTATCACAAAACTGAAGGCCTGGCAAAGCTACCAGGGATAAAATCGAAGGACTTTTCACCAGATGGGGATTGTCATTTTCTGCTTGATTTAGAGGTGTATCATTTGTAAAAGTACTTGTAGCAATTGCAGCGAATGCAATGGCCGAAGCAAACAAATATAACAGTGCACTTAATCGTAATTTTTTGAACATAATATTGATAAAATTTATGAAGGGCTAAATTTAGATATTTTTAGTAAAAGAACAAGTTTATTTATAATTAAAAATTAAAATTAACATTCGTTATAAGCCCTAGTTTAGTATGCCTAAGAATTGAGTATGTGTTCAAAACGAATAAACCTCATGGTTTGTTGTGGATAGTATTATGAAATAATTGTGATTTAAGGAAAGAGATTTCAAAAACATCTAACTCCTGAAATCTAATTTTCTAATATCCTTCGTATCTTTGCAAGTCTAAAATACACTGATGTTAGAAATAGAAACAACAAATTTTGAAAGAACGGTCATTGTCGGAATCATTACTTTCGGTCAAGATGAGGCAAAACTCACAGAATACCTCGATGAGTTAGAGTTTTTGACGACAACGGCAGGAGGTGAAGTCATCAAGCGTTTTTCTCAGAAAATGGAAAGACCTAACCCAAAGACTTTTTTAGGAACTGGGAAGATAGATGAAATCGCTTATTATGTAAAAGACAATGATATATCGACTGTAATTTTTGACGATGAGCTTACGCCTTCGCAACAAAAGAACTTAGATAAAATCTTAGGTGTAAAAGTACTGGATAGAACCAACTTGATTTTGGATATTTTTGCGCAACGCGCACAGACTTCTTATGCGAGAACGCAAGTTGAATTAGCACAATACCAATATCTATTGCCAAGACTTACCGGTTTATGGACACACTTAGAACGTCAGAAAGGAGGAATCGGGCTTAGAGGTCCTGGAGAGACCGAAATCGAAACCGATAGACGTATCGTTAGAGATAGAATATCACTACTTAAAGACAAACTTAAGGTAATTGACAAGCAAATGGCTATTCAGCGCGGTAACCGTGGTGCAATGGTGCGCGTGGCGCTTGTAGGTTATACCAACGTAGGAAAATCCACTTTAATGAATCTTATAAGTAAAAGTGAGGTTTTTGTAGAAGACAAGCTATTTGCAACACTAGATACCACTGTGCGTAAAGTGGTAATCAGAAACCTGCCTTTTTTGCTGTCAGATACCGTAGGGTTTATCAGAAAACTACCTACACAATTAGTAGAATCATTTAAGAGTACACTTGACGAGGTGCGTGAAGCAGATTTACTTTTGCACGTTGTCGATATTTC
>CAZRCB010000157.1:0-2202 GCA_964598455.1 uncultured Flavobacterium sp. | reverse complement strand
GACGAAGTTATCGTTCCTGCCAATACCTATATTGCTTCTATAATTGCCATTCTGCAAAATGATTTAGTTCCGGTTTTAGTTGAACCCAACATCGAAACTTACAATATCGATCCTGAAGAAATAGCCAAACATATTACGCCTAAAACCAAAGCTATTTTGGCCGTGCATCTTTACGGACAATTGGCAGACATGAATGCTATTAGTCAGTTGGCTAAAGAACATAATTTATTAGTTGTTGAAGATGCCGCGCAAGCTCACGGAGCTGAACTGAATGGGAGCAAAGCTGGGAATTTATCTGATGCCTCTGGTTTTAGTTTTTATCCGGGAAAAAATCTAGGCGCTTTGGGCGATGCTGGAGCGATTACGACCAATGATGATGCCTTGGCAAAAAACCTATTCGCACTCAGAAATTATGGTTCAGAAGAAAAATACAAAAATGAATTCATCGGGTTAAATTCGCGATTAGACGAAATTCAAGCAGGATTTCTAAATATCAAATTAGCTGATTTAGACGCTCAGAATCAAAGGCGTAGGGAAATTGCCAAGCGTTATTTATCTGAAATAAAGAATGAGAAAATTGTGCTTCCGTTTTATGACGATTCTGATAACCACGTTTTTCATTTATTTGTGATTAGAACTTCAGATAGAAAGCAACTGCAAGAATACCTAGAAAAACACCAAATACAAACCCTAATCCACTATCCGATAGCGCCACATAAGCAAAAGGCATTAGAAAGCTTCTCTCATTTATCACTCCCAATAACAGAGAAAATACACCGTGAAGTCTTGAGTATTCCGTTAAGTCATGTGTTGCTAGATGCCGAAGTGAGCGAAATCATCAATAGATTGAATCAGTATTAGACCTAATTTTTTTGATAGAAGTAAATCGAAGTTAAAAACAAAAAAAGCAGACCTATAAGCCGAGTTCTGTAATTGCAGATGCAATCCCTTATCATTTATCTGGCCTTGGCATTGCTGACAAGATCTATCTACCTACCCTCCGACAACGGGCGAGTAACCCTTAGCAGTCGGTATACTTGGTATTTCATCGCATAGAGTTTACCTGGTTTCACTACAGCATTACCTGTACATTCTTTCTGTTGCACTAGTCCGCTTCTGGCTAACCAAAAGGGTGGGCGTTACCCACTATGCTACTCTGTGATGCTCGGACTTTCCTCCACACTCCTAAAAGTGCAGCGATAAGGCGGTCTGCTTAGGGCACAAAGATACTGTATAATTTACTAGAAATTAAAATTAGATTTCCTTTAAAAAATTAAATTTTATACGATACACATTGGGCTTGTGCCGTATAAAGTCTAAAGTTTTTTATACTAGAAGTAAGATTAATTGGCAAGCAAAGCTTTTTAGAACTTATTTTGTCTGCGTAACTTGTTTTTGAATCTCGATTACCCCATTGAGCAATTCAGAAATTTCAGATACTTTTAAAAACCCACCATATTGATAAATAATTTCGTTTTTGGCATTCAGCACTACTAGCACGGGATAAGAAGTTTTCTTGTCAATTGTAGCTAGGGCTTCTGCTAACTCATGAATACCTGTTTTAGATCCTGTGGGTTTGAACTTAAAAGAGGTATTATCAAAATAAATATCACGTTTTTCCTCTGCATTCAGTTTGATAAAGTAGAAGTCTTTGTTGATTTGGTCAATGACTTTGGCATTGCCAAAAGTTGTTTTTTGCATGGCGTTACAAAAGCCACACCAATCGGTATAGATAAAAACAATCAGGTTTTTTTGTTTTTTTTGTTGAAGACTTGCAATATCTTCAAACTCTAGATTTTTTATTTGCGAAAAGCCAGCAGTGTAGAACGCTAAACTTCCTGTGATACATATTCCTTTAAGTAGCTGGCTAAACGTCATTTTCATTTTAGTCTAAGTTGTATCTAATTCCGATAAATGTACGAATACCTTGATTGGGTGCATACATATAAGATGGGTCAAAGATAAGCGCATAAGGATTGCCAGGCGTGGCTATTGCCTGTCCGTTGCCGTCAAATACGACATCTTTGTCAAATGGGTCATTTGTGCGGGATATCAAAAATGGAATTCCCTTTGATGGTGTCCAGTCTAAGATATTTTTTACTCCGCCATAGATCTCAAAATTCTTAAATCCATCATAAGTCAGTTGAATGTTTTGAATACTCCACCAAGGTGAAGTATCGCTTCTCGGATCTAAATCACTCA
>CAZRCB010000156.1:0-2223 GCA_964598455.1 uncultured Flavobacterium sp. | reverse complement strand
GAAACCCCACAAGATGCGGAAACCTACTTTCGTTATGCTCAAATGCTCAAAGCCCTTGGGAAATACGAAGAGTCCAACAAGCAAATGGCTGCTTTTGCCAAGAAAGCCCCCAGCGATCACCGTGCTAAAGACTTTAATCAAAACCCAAGTTATTTGCCAAAGTTGTTGAACAAGCAAAAAGCATTTAATGTAAAATCATTAGAAATCAATAGCCAAGGATCCGACTTTGGAGCCCTGCTGACCAATGAGAATAATCTGTATTTTACCTCTTCAAGAAACAAGAGCAAACGTACCGATGGATGGAATGATGAGCCGTATTTAGACATCTACAAATCGACTATGAATGCCGATAAAACCTTCTCAAAACCAGAAGAAGTAGCCGAATTAAATACCAAATGGCACGACGGTCCCGTAACCATAAGTGCAGATGGAAAAACAATGTATTTCTCAAGAGACTCTCATAGCGAGAAAGAGTTTGAGAAAAACAAAAAACTCAACACCAAATTCGGACAAGTATACCTTTACAAGGCTACTAAAGACGGCGAAAAATGGGGGAATGTAAAATCATTACCGTTCAATAGTAAAGACTATTCTAACAGCAGTCCAAGTTTGAGTAAAGACGGAAAAACGCTTTACTTCAGTTCTAACATGCCCGGTTCAATTGGAGAGACAGACATTTGGAAAGTAGCCATCAATGCCGATGGAACTTATGGTAAACCAGAGAACATGGGGACTAAAATCAATACCGAAGGTAAAGAACAATTCCCTCAAATTACAGACGATAACGTATTGTATTTCTCCTCAAACGGTCACATCGGACTAGGCGGATTAGACGTTTATATGGTTGATTTAAAAACCAACAATCAAATAGAAAACCTAGGAAAACCCGTAAACAGTGAGAAAGATGATTTTGGATTCAGTTTCAATGTAACCAAAAACGTTGGGTTTTTCTCAAGTAACCGTGCAGGAGCCGATAACATTTATATGGCAGATCCATTATGTGGAGTAGAAGCGATGATAGTAGTTACAGACGCAAAAACAGGCGCTTTATTATCAAATGCAAGAGTTGCTATTTTAGATGCTAAGAAAAACGTAATCGCTACACAAACCACAACAGCTAATGGAGAAATCATGTATCCCGTAGAATGTAATACTGCCTATTCGATTCAAGGATCAAAAGACGGATATGAGAGTGGTGTGTTTTCAATTGCAGCTACAAACGGCGGTAAGGTAAAAGTTGCTGCGGCATTGAACCCAATTGATGTAATTGTAACGGAAACAGAAATCATTTTAAAAGAAATCAACTTTGAATACAACAAATCAAACATTACAGCTGAAGGCGCCTTTGAGTTGGATAAGTTAGTTCAAGTTTTGAAAAACAATGAAAGTATGGTTATTATGGCTAAAGCCCACACTGATAACAGAGGAAGTGATAAATACAACATGGACTTATCAGATCGTAGAGCCAAAGCAACCGTTCAATACGTAATCTCTAAAGGAATCGACAAATCACGTATTACCGGAAAAGGATACGGTGAAAGCGAACCAAAAGTAGATTGTAAAGAAAACTGTACCGAAGAAGAACACGCTCAAAACAGACGTAGTGAGTTCTTGATTGTGAAGAAGTAAGTAACAACATACAATAACAATAAAAGCCCTCTAAAGAAGAGGGCTTTTATATTTTTATACTTACACAGAGTGAGACACTCCCTTAATTTCCACCCCCTAAAGCTTTATAAAGCGTAATTATAGAACTGTATTGATTGAATTGATTATCAATCAAACTCAGTTCTGTACTAAGTGCCTGATCTTTTGCAGTTAAAACTTCTAGATAATTTGCTAAGCCAAATTCTAAAAGTTCATCTGAAAATTCAGCAGCTGATTTAAGTGCATCAACTTGTCTTTTTCTGATTTCTAACTTTTTTGTTTCATTATTATATTGCTGCAAAGCGTCTGAAACTTCTCGTCCTGCTATCAATAAGGATTGCTGAAATTGTAAATAAGCTTTTTCCTGATTAGCCTTAGCAATTTCATGTCGCGTTTTAATTTGACGTTGATTGAATACAGGCTGTGTTAATCCCGTAACTATATTAGCAAATAATGAATTCGCACTAAACAATTTATCGATATCAATACTTTGCAAACCGGCAGTTGCTGTTATTCTTAAAGAAGGATAAAATTCACTTTTTGCAGCATTGGTCATCTCAAAATTGGAAATTAAAT
>CAZRCB010000155.1:0-2234 GCA_964598455.1 uncultured Flavobacterium sp. | reverse complement strand
CGTTTATCTCTTTCTCTTGATTATAAGAAGGGGATAGGAAGGAAACTGTTGCTGGATTATTGGTGCCTTCAACACCAAAAATACTCCGTTGGTCGTGTAGATTAAAACAAAAGTCTGGTTGAAAATCCTCTAGGCACTTTCGCAGGAGTTGACTCTCAGGCTGTGATAAATTTTGTGCATCTCTATTTAGGTCAACATCATTAGCGTTGTTTCTAGTCCAAGCCACTGCGCCATCAGGATTGAGCATAGGGATTATACAAAACCTGAATTTTTGTAATAATTCTGCAGACTCGGATGATTCAAAGTAATTAAAAATATCCAGAACTGCCTTGGTTGTCGTTGACTCATTGCCGTGCATCTGACTCCACATCATGACTTTTTGTTTGCCGGTACCTTTAAAGTAGGCGTAAATAGGCTTACCCAAAACAGATTTTCCTAACACGCTAACTTCTGAAGTGTTTTTTAGTCGCAATAAAATAGGCTCGATATCCGACAGCTTGACATATCTTCCGACAACAGAGTGTTCTTTGTATTGATTATAAATGCTTTGATAATTCATTTTTTGATAAGTAGGGAAACAAAAATACAAATTAGTTTTTATACTTTTACCTTTACCGGTTCAAAGCTGTCCTTTGCTGCAAGGCATATACTCTTATTTATTTTGGGTGGTATAATTTTTGCTGCTTTATAGTGGGTGTCCGGGTAAATTACTTTTTCACATATTTGACTAATTCGTGCCCAAAAAAAGCTGCTTGTTTAACCTGAAAACTTATTGATTATGAAAACTATAAAAACATTTACACTATTGCTCTTACCGCTGTTGTTTTTGACTTCTTGTGCATCGGTTCGCGTGTGGTCGGATTATGACAAGTCAGTTGATTATAATCAGTATAAAACATATGCTTTCTTTAAAGATGGTGTTGATAAGGTGAAAATCCATGATTTAGACAAGAAAAGAATCCTCAAAGCTATCGAAAGAGAATTACAAGCCAAAGGAATGACAGCCTCTGAGAACCCGGATGTCTTGATTAACTTCTTTACTGAATCTACTGAAAATGTAAATATTGATAATAGCGGTTACGGATTTGGCTACTACGGTTATGGCGGATTCGGATGGGGAGTTTCTTATAACAATGTCTATAGAACTACAGAAGGTACCTTATACATTGACCTTATAGATGCCCAGAATAAAGAGCTTGTTTGGCAAGGAGTTGGAGAGGGTGCACTTACAAAAAACATTGAGCAGAAGGAAGAGCGTATTAATGAGTTCGTTGCGCGCATTCTCTCAAAATTCCCTCCTTCGGAGCATAAGAAATAAAAAGATGTCCTAAAGCGCCTGTAAGGCTTTGATTTCGTCGCGAAGTTTTGCTGCTTGTATAAAATCGAGGTCTTTAGCAGCTTTTTCCATCTCCTTCCGTTTGACTCTGATGCGTTTCTCAATTTCTGTTTTGGAGAGAAGTGATAGGTCTTCTTTCTTGTTTATAGCGCTTGGATCATAATAAAACTCAGATATGATGGGTTTCACAAGCGGATTATCTACCTGTTTGCCTGACAGTGCAGTAGGCACTAAGTTGTGTTTTTTGTTGTATGCGATTTGCTTTGCTCTTTTATAGTCCGTCTCATCAATAGTTTTTTGCATACTATTGGTGATTTTATCTGCATACAAAATAGCTTTTCCGTTAATGTTTCTGGCGGCTCTACCTACGGTTTGTGTCAGTGATCGGTGACTTCTAAGGAATCCTTCTTTGTCAGCATCGATGATGGCTACTAACGAAACTTCAGGTAGATCTAGTCCTTCTCTGAGTAAGTTTACTCCGATAAGTACATCGAATAATCCTTTTCTGAGGTCTTGCATGATTTCAACCCTTTCGAGCGTATCTACGTCAGAGTGGACATACCTACATCGAATGCCGAGCTTTGTTAGGTATTTTGTAAGCTCTTCAGCCATGCGTTTGGTTAGTGTAGTTATGAGAACTCTTTCGTCTGCTTCAGTCCTAAGATTGATTTCTTCGATGAGGTCATCAATCTGATTTTCGCTTGGTCGGACTTCAATTATAGGATCTAGAAGACCTGTCGGGCGGATAATCTGCTCTACATAAACGCCCTCACATTTCTGGAGTTCGTAGTCTGCAGGTGTAGCGCTGATAAATAGGACTTGGTTTTGCATAGCCTCAAATTCATCAAACTTTAAAGGTCTGTTGTCCATTGCTGCAGGAAGTCTAAACCCATATTCG
>CAZRCB010000154.1:0-2289 GCA_964598455.1 uncultured Flavobacterium sp. | reverse complement strand
TCAGGGTGATAGCCGTGTTCTTGTGCTTTTTGAGCCAAATAATACGGGTCAACACCGATACAATGTCCG
Source organism: uncultured Flavobacterium sp. (assembly GCA_964598455.1). Lineage (GTDB taxonomy): Bacteria > Bacteroidota > Bacteroidia > Flavobacteriales > Flavobacteriaceae > Flavobacterium. Next base: position 2,220 of record CAZRCB010000154.1, on the reverse strand, counting down.
CCTACTAATCCTGGTTTAAACGGAAGGAAATTCCACTTTGTGCCTGCTGCTTCCAGTACGGCGTGCGTGTCAATTTCGAGTATATTAAATATTTTAGCCAATTCGTTTACAAAGGCAATATTGATATCTCTTTGCGAGTTTTCGATAACTTTAGCGGCTTCGGCAACTTTAATCGTCGGTGCGAGGTGTGTTCCTGCTTCGATAACTGATTTGTATAAATTGTCTACTTTAATTCCGATTGCTGGCGTAGAACCTGAGGTCACTTTCAGAATTTTCTCAACAGTATGTTTTTTATCTCCTGGGTTAATACGCTCAGGCGAATAACCCGCAAAGAAATCTACGTTGAACTTCAATCCGGACATTTTCTCTAGTACAGGTACACATTCTTCTTCGGTAACACCTGGATATACGGTAGATTCATAAATCACTATATCTCCTTTTTTGAGCACTTTAGCCACGGTTTCACTCGCTTTGTATAGCGGGGTCAAATCAGGACGGTTATTCTTATCTACAGGAGTAGGAACGGTAACCACATAGTAGCTGCAGTTTTCTATATCGGCTAATTGATTGCTGACATAAAGCCCTTTTTGGTCATCGTTAGAAGTCTTCATAACAGCTTGAAGCACGGAGTCCTCAAGTTCTAAGGTCAGGTCTTTGCCTGCTCTTAGCTCGTCAATTCTCTTTTGGTTAATATCAAAACCGACTACACTATATTTGGTGGCAAATAATCTTGCCAACGGAAGACCTACATAGCCTAGGCCGATAACTGCTATCTTTTCCATATCTTAATTATATATATATCTTATTTTGTAATTTGCAATAAATATTCTCCGTATCCACTCTTACAAAGTGGCTCTGCAATGGCTTTTAGTTCCTCTTTAGAGATATAGCCCATTCTATAAGCTACTTCTTCTATCGCACCAATTTTAAGTCCTTGTCTTTCTTCAATGACCTGAACAAATTGTCCTGCTTGCATCAGCGAATTAAAGGTTCCGGTATCTAGCCAAGCGGTTCCTCTGTTGAAAACGCTTACTTTAAGCTTTCCTCTTTTGAGGTATTCTTTGTTGACATCTGTTATTTCGAGTTCTCCTCTATGTGATGGCTTGATGTTTTTAGCTATCTCAACTACGTCATTATCATAGAAATACAACCCTGGGATAGCATAATTTGACTTAGGTTGTTCTGGTTTCTCTTCTATCGAAACAACGTTAAAATTTTTATCAAACTCCACCACGCCATAACGTTCAGGATCAACTACTGGATAAGCAAAGATAATTCCACCCTCAGGATTAGCTGATTTTTGTAATAAATCTCCCATGCCACCAGCATAAAAAATATTATCACCCAAGATTAGAGCTACTTTATCATCGCCGATAAATTCTTCGCCTAATATAAAAGCTTGCGCCAATCCGTCAGGGCTAGGTTGTTCTATATATGAAAACTTACAGCCAAGTTTTGAACCATCTCCTAGCAGTTTTTGGAAGTTAGGTAAGTCTTGAGGTGTAGAGATAATCAATATTTCATTTATTCCCGCCAACATCAAAACAGACAGCGGATAATATATCATAGGCTTGTCATACACAGGCATCAGCTGCTTGCTAACCGCCAATGTCAATGGATGTAATCGTGTGCCTGAGCCACCTGCTAAAATAATTCCTTTCATTTCTTTTATTGTTAGGGAGTGATAAAGTTATAATGTGATGCTGTTTTTGTCAAATTTCAATGCTATTTTATAAAATATAGCTTAATGATTTTACTTCTTTAAACTAATGATCAACTTCGAAATCATATTTCGTATGTATTTAATTTGTTCAAAGAGCTCTTTATCCTCATTTATAAATTTTAATCGTATAGCTATTTCTAATTGCGTCTCTAATTCTGATAAAGAGCCTAAGGCAATATATAAAAATCTTGTCCACTCCAAGTTCCCTTTTCTTCCAGCTCCTTCTGCAATATTAGAAGGAACAGAAACCGCAGCTCTTTTTATTTGGCTCGACAATCCATAAAGTTCTTCACTAGGCAATAAAGCAATTGTTTTATAGACTCTTACTACTAAATCCATACTTAGTTGCCAAACCTTTAGATCTTTATGTGATTGTATTGACATCTTACTTGTTTTAAAAAGATGATTTAATTAAGCTTAAAAATTAATAAACTTCTCAATTATAACGTTTTGCCGCTTTGCGAAGGCGGGGATTTTTAGCACTAAACTTCATTAGA
>CAZRCB010000153.1:0-2623 GCA_964598455.1 uncultured Flavobacterium sp. | reverse complement strand
CTTTGTTTTGGTTTTGATCTTGTTCCTGATCTTTGTTGTCTTTGTCTTTATTGTCTTTATTGTCTTGGTTTTGGTCAGGTGGTGGCGGGTTTTTCTCAAGCATGTCTTTTGCTAAAGCATAGTTATAACGGGTTTTCTCGTCATACGGATTATTTCTGAGGGCGTTTTTATACGCCTCGACAGCCGCTTGATAATTTTTTTCTTGCATCATCACATTGCCTAAGTTGTGGTAAGCCTTGTGTTTTTCGGTTTTGTTGGTTGAATGTTCTACGGCTTGCAGATAGGCTGCTTTAGATTCTTCGTAAGATTTTTGTTTATAGATAGCATTGCCTAAATTGTATAATGCAGTAGATTTGTCGTCTGTTTTAGATTTCTCTATACGATAGTTAGCTTCGGCATCGGCATATTTGCCCTCGTTAAAATCTCTATTTCCTTTCTTTAAATCAATGTTTTTCTTCTGCGAATATATATTCGTAGAAAAAAGAACTATAAAAAGCAATAAAAAACTTCTGCTCCACATGGTTTTATTTCTTTTCATTAAATAGATTAAGTTTCTTCATCCAAGCTGTTTTTCTCTCGAAAAATAAGATGTCAGCTATAAGCAAAAATAGTGCAATTGCTATAAACCATTGAAATTTAGAGTCGTATTCTGCTACCTCTTGGCTTTCGAATTGTGTCTTTTCAATAGTATCAATCAGGCTTTTGAAGTGGTCAGTTACTTGTTTTGAATTATTTCCTAACACATAACTTCCGTTAGATTCTTTGGCAATATCTTTTAGTGTCTGATCATCTAGTTTGGTAATTACCACATCATTGTTGCTGTCTCTGAGATAGGTTTCTGTGGTTTTATTCACTTTGATAGGTATAGGACTTCCTTTTTCGCTTCCTACACCGATTGTAAGAATTTTCATGCCGTTTTCCTTAGCTTTGAGCATTGCCTCAGCGATACCGCTTTCGTGATCTTCTCCGTCAGAAATTAGGACTAACAATTTATTTGTATCACTATCGTCAAAATAAGTGCTCGACAAGAAAATAGCTTCGCTAATAGCTGTTCCTTGAGAGGATAGCATATCGGTGTTGAGTTGCTGTAAAAACATTTTGGCGGCGCCATAATCTGTAGTAATTGGCAAAAGTGGCAGGGCAGTACCGGCATAAGCCACGATTCCTACTCTGTCTGCACCAAGGTTATTGATGATTTGAGATACCAATTGTTTTGATTTTTCTAATCGGTTGGGCGCTACATCCTCTGCCAACATACTCTTTGAGACGTCAATAGCAAAAACGATGTCAATTCCCTCGCGTTTTACAGTTTCGATTCTCGTTCCAATCCTCGGATTGGCCAAAGCCAAAATTAAGGCAGCAAACACTAGCAAAATAGTGATGAGCTTCAGCAATGGCTTGAATGTAGATTTCTCGGTGCTCAGTTTGTTCAGCAATGCTGGTTCTGCAAATTCTTTCTGTTTTTTGCGTTTCCAGAATTTATAGAGCAAGAAAATCACTACCAAAATAGGTAGGATCAAAAGCAAAGTCAAATATTTTTTTTCTTCTAATTCCATATATTATATAAAACTTCTGAAAAGTGTTCTTCTCAATAAAAACTCAAGTACTAGTAAAGCTCCAGCCAACAGCACTAGACTTCTGTATTTCTCGTCATAGTTGTAGTATTTCAATTCTTCTACGTCTGTCTTTTCGAGCTTATTGATTTCGTCATAGATTTCATTGAGTTTTGAGTTGCTCGTTGCTCTGTAGTATCTACCTCCCGTAATTTTTGCTATGTCGCGCATTAGTTTTTCGTCAATTTTTACTTCTGCCATTCGGTATAGAAAACCTCCATTGGGTGCATAGGCATAAGGTGTCTCTGCCATTCCATTGGTTCCAATTCCGATGGTGTAAACTTTGATTCCGTATTCCTTGGCGATTTCTGCGGCGGTTCTAGGTTCTAAAAAGCCTGCGTTGTTTTCGCCATCTGTCATCAGAATAATCACTTTGCTTTTAGCTTTGCTATCTTTCAGACGGTTTACTGAGGTGGCAAGTCCCATTCCGATAGCTGTTCCGTCTTGCAACACATTGTCATATCGGATGTCTCTAATGGCATTCAAGATAATTCCTTTGTCTGAGGTAACTGGTGTTTTTGTATAACTCTCAGCAGCATAAACCACTAAGCCTATTCTATCGTTAACCCTTTCTTTGACAAATTCAGAAGCGACCCTTTTGGTAGCTTCTATTCGGTTGGGTTTTAGGTCGCGCGCCAGCATACTCCCCGAAACATCCACAGCTACTACGATATCCACCCCTTGAGTTCTTTTGGTTTTACTCGATACATCAATAGTTTGAGGTCGTGCAAGTGCGGTGATCAGTGCTGCAATTGCCAATATTCTCAATACAAACAACATTGATTTAAGCCGAGCTAAGACTGAGGTTTTAGGTTTAAAACCTTCAAGCGAAGGCATCTTTAGTGTTGGTTGTTGTTTTTTTCTGGTGATAACTTGCCAAATGATTAGCAAAGGCAGTAGCGCAAAGAGCCAGAAAAATTCAGGATGTAAAAATGTAATATTTTCCATAGTCTTAGTGCACTTGTCCGAGTTCTACTGAGTTGATAATTCTATCGATTATTTCTTTTTTA
>CAZRCB010000152.1:0-2870 GCA_964598455.1 uncultured Flavobacterium sp. | reverse complement strand
TTACAGCTGCTGACCTTCCTTCTTTGTCAGAAAATCTAGCGATGTAAACTCCAGAGGTTAATCCGTTTGCGTTATACATATTGCTTCCTTGTCTGAACTTTTCAGTAGATACACTTCTTCCGTTCAGATCAAATAATTCTACTGTTAAATCAGTTGTGGCATTAAACGAGAAGTCATTTTTTACAACTGTGTTCTGTACCTCTACACCCAATTTTTGAAGGGTCATATTCGGAGTACTTGCAGTTGGAGAATACTGATATGAAAACGTCAAAACTGGAGTTCCAGTAGTTTGGTCTTGCTCTGCGCTAGCATACTGATAAAGCGTAAACTCATAAATCATAGGGTAATTCTCACCATCTCCAGCATCTAGGTTGAAGAACTTATCAGCATCTGGATTTGTAGTTCCTGGTGCAATTATAACATTTTCGTAAGCTGTTGGTGGCACGTATTGACCTACGTTAAAAGTATTCATACAAATCTCACCAAAACAAAAGTTTACGTTAGCGTTAGTTGTGTTTTCTTTTGAGGTTCCTCTTAGTTTGAAGTAAAGGTTTTCAGTAGATTGGTTGTGAATTTGAATATGGATATTTGATTCAGCTCCCAAAGTATTGAAGGTAAAAACTTCTCCATCAGTAATCTCGCCATTTTCTCCGTTAGTAACAATAAAATCTTGGGCAGACATAAAACCTGCTGCTAAGACTAGTACTGTTGTCAATAATTTTTTCATTGTTTTTGTTTGTTATTTGATAATTAATTTTTCTGTTTTATTGATTGTTTCACCTTTTACTTTCATCAGATAAATTCCTGATTGAAGTGAAGATAGGTCAACTACTGTGTTGTCTTCTAGTGAATTAGCTTGGTAAACTGTTTTTCCAGTAATATCAACAATAGAAACTTTTACAGTTTCTGAAGTAGAAATATTGAAAACTCCGTTTGATGGGTTTGGATATACAAAGAATGTACCAACTTGTATATCTTGAACGCTAGCTGAACCCTGTCTGAAAGCAGCTGGTCTTACCATCGGCGCAGAACTTGAAAATACACCTTTACCACTAACAGCAACTATTAGGTTTCCGTTTTCATATACTTTCACACCTGTATCTGCAGTGCTATACCCCCATCCGTCTCCATAAGTATCATATAGTTCTATAGAGTAGCAGTCATCACCAGCTATAGTAATTTGTTGTGTTTGAGTAGTGTTTGCATGAGCAGCATTTGTGTAAGGATTGCTACTAGCGACAACTGTACCATTAGAATCTTTGATTTTCCAACTTGCTTCAGCGGCATAATTATCTAAAATAGTGGACACTTGAAGGCTAGTAGTAGTCGCTATCTCAGCAACGTGAGCTGTAGCTATAGCTGTAGCGAAAGCAGGGTTGTGAACGCTTCCTCCGTTTACAGATTGAACTTCAATTGCATATTCAGTACCTGGATAGATTTCGTTCAAACCATTGAAGGATATAGATGCCTTGTTAAATTGTGAAAGGTTCCCGTTATAGGTTTGTGTAGCTACTACGTTGCCATTCTTTTTTAAGGCTATCACAGCTTGTGTTATGTTGTTGTTACCGTAGTTTTTGAAAGAGAAAGTAGCAGTTCCTCCGTTATATGAACAAGCATAAATATCTCCACCCATAATTTTCATATGATTAGGTACTCCTACTAGTCCACCACAAGCATTGTTCATACTGTTTCTAAGCGCTGGGGCTGTTGATTGACTTAATACATTAGTTGTTTTTGAAGAGCAAATTCTGAACAAAGTAGGGAAGTAGGTAATTTGATAGCTGCTAGCAATTGCTGAGCTATCAATTATTGGATATGGCGTTCCTTCGACCCAATTTCCTAAAGTGTTATTTCCTTGCCCATAAAGTGCACTTACAGGAGTAGCTCCATCTCCTTCTACATACAGTACGACTGCTTCGTCAGAACCGACAGGTCCGTAAGCATAATAAAAATCAGCTAACGCATGTGTATTGTGGTAATTCCAACAAGGACCACACCAAGTAGCAGAAATATTTAGGTATACGTGCTTGCCTGACTCTAAATACGAATGAAGGTTGTGGGTGTTGCCGTTCAGGTCAGTAGCCGTGAAGTTAGGAGCAACGCTCCCGTTTGGTAATTGCGCATAACTGCTCATAGCTGCTAAGGCAAAGATAGATAGTAGAATTTTTTTCATGTTGAATTTGTTTGTTGGTTTAATATTAGTTTTGTTGGTTGAGGGAATTCAAATTTATAAATTTTTTAAAAATAAAAAGTGTTAATATGATAAAAATCTAGAAATTAGTAGAAATGTTAATCGTTAGCCCAGAAGATTCGGGTACTAATCTACATACGCCACCCACACAAATCAGCCCTTCTCTTTGTCTTCCGTAACTCATCCCAATTCTAGTTGCCCCGACTACATAAGCTCCACCTAAACTGTAATAATGTTTATTATCTCCACCATAATTATAGAGGTCGTGTGTGTAAAAAGACCACTTGAGTGAAGGTGCATATTCAAGCGTTGCACTAGCCCAATTTTTCTTGTCTTGTCGTGTCCAAAGGTGCTGCCCGATAAATCTCAATGATTGCGCATCGCCAAATTTATATATCAAATCAGCTCCAGCTATATAAGATTTTACCTCATTATTTTTACCTTCAATATATTTCTGGTTATAGTATTGCCCCATCACCATAAAGATTGACTGCCATTGGCTAGACAATTTTTTTCTGACCTCTAAAGCTAAATCGTTATAGTATTTTCTTCCGAAGTCTAAGAAACCTGAGCTGACTTCTTTTTCTCCCATATTCAAATTTTTGTAATCTAGTGCATTCCAGAAAGAGCCATTTACAGCGAGGTAAGTTCCGTATTTCCCTCCCATAGAGGTGTTTCT
>CAZRCB010000151.1:0-3015 GCA_964598455.1 uncultured Flavobacterium sp. | reverse complement strand
TGAAGTTCAACAACCGTATGAGAGCCTATAAAGCCCAATCCTCCTGTAACCAATATTTTCATAATTATTATTTTTAAGATTAACCTGCCAAAGATAAGTAAACTTTAACACTTGATATATGCTAGTTTATTCAGATGATATAATCATCATACAAACAAAAATTCTAGATACTGATTGCCAACAATTTATATATCAAAAAAAAATGCTGCTCTAATCAGAACAGCATTTGTAATTTAGTGACAACTCGGGTCTAAATGTTTCTTGAGTGTGCCTCCTGGGCAAGTTGGAATTTCATCAAAAGGATAGATATCACCGTTTTCATCCGTGATTTCTCCTCTTGTAGTAACACCATCTCCATCATCATCAATATCTCTATAATTAGGAATACCATCACCGTCTGAGTCATACTCTCTAGGGTCATCGCCAAGGTTTTCTACCTCAAATCGCGAAGGTATTCCATCATTATCGTGATCTCTATATCTAAGTGTATTCAGATTAAACATAAAAACTAAAGGAGAATAAGCTGCGATTTTTGGTCTAGTCGTATTATAATATCCTAACCCAGAAGGAATAAAGACAAATCCAGCGCCTGAATTACTAAAATCCCCTGAGTTTGAATCATATTCTCCAGTTTTGAATTCCGGGAAAACTTGTGCCCAACCCTCGATAAATCCGTCTAACGGAAGCCAAGTTGAATTTGGACTAGTATCAAAAAGCGTTCCGTCAAGAAGCCATCCTTTGTATGAGACAAAAATCGAATCGACGTGTGAAGGTCTATCATTGGCACCTTCATTCAATTTGAGGTAATACAATTTATATTGGATATTGTGCTTATTGACCGTTTTGAACATCAAATCAGGATGTGCTGAAAGTGGGGTTTGTGTACCACCTTCAGGAATTTCTTTAATACTTGCACTAAAGTCTGTCCCATCGAGGTAATGCTTAGCTAAGTACTGTTCTATCTCGATAATCTCTGTCGCATATTGTTCTGCATAATCTCTAGGTGGTGGAAGCGAGCCTCCGCTATCGTCGCTTTTGCAAGAGAATAAAGAAATCGCCAATAAAGAGGTGACTATGTATAATGTTATATTTTTCATCTAACTAAAATAATATTTTTTATTAAGGCTGCAAGATACAATTTTGGTTTATTTTTGTACGTAGATTAACGTTGTTTTTACAAAATTATGCGGGTAGATAAATTTTTATGGTGTGTTAGATATTACAAAACTAGGAATATAGCTACAGAGGCTTGTAAGAAGAATCATATTACGGTCAACGGACATGTGGCAAAGCCTTCAAAAGAAGTATTCCCATTAGATAAAATTACACTCAGAAAAGACCAAATCAACTATGAACTTACAGTGCTGGAAATACCTCCGAATCGCGTGGGAGCCAAACTAGTAGATATCTACAGAAAAGACGAAACACCTGCAGAGGCTTTTGCGCACCTAGAGCTACTTAGGCTCTCCAAAGAACACTATCGAACCAAAGGACAAGGACGTCCTACAAAAAAAGACCGCAGAGATATTGATGAGTTTCTTGACGATGACCCGATTCAGGACGAAATATAAAAACTAAAATCCTATATTTGAAAAAAAACAAAACTACAGCAGCTTATGAACCAAAACCTTATACTCAACCCTATACAAATCGAACATAAAATCAGACGAATCGCTTATCAAATCTACGAAACGTTTTCGGATGAGAATGAAATTATTATTGCTGGGATAAATGGCAATGGCTATATACTTGCACAGAAAATAGCCAATACATTTCAAGAAATAGCTCCAATAAAAGTACTTCTGTGTGAAGTGAAAATCAATAAAAAAACCCCGATGGACGCGATAGAAACCTCGCTCCCGAAAGAAACCTATACCAACAGAGCTGTTATTTTAGTGGATGATGTTTTGCATTCTGGAACTACGCTAGTATATGGTGTAAAACACTTTTTGGACGTGCCTCTCAAAAAGCTAAAAACAGCGGTCTTAATTGACAGAAATCACAAAAAATATCCTATAAAAGTAGATTTCAAAGGACTTTCTTTATCTACTTCTCTACAAGAACACGTGAATGTAAGCTTTGATAAGAAAGATTATGGTGTTTATTTGAGTTAGAAGAGAGTCTGGCAGTTATCTTTAAAAAACCTAATCTACAAGTAGAAGGTTTGTAAATTCATTAATTCTGACTGTTATATTCATAAAAAATCAGGAAAAACTCAATTGTTGTTTTTTAAACACTACTTTAGCGGCAAAAAATAATAACTTCCTTATGTATCAACATAATCACCATGTTTTTCCATAGAAATAATGTAGCCAAACTTATTTGTATCAAGTCTTAGCTACTCTAAAAACACTACTCTTAGCTAACTAAAGAATATCAACTTAATTTATTAAAATAAAATGAAGCAAAACTACTCTAAACACATCTTCTCTTTGATTGTTTGTTTGTTCTCCTCGGCCTATCTCTTCTCGCAAAACATTGCCGTCAACGAGGTTATGGGTTCTAACTTAAATACTATTCAAGATGAGGATAACTCTCCCCAAGATTGGATAGAAATTTACAACTACGGTACAGAATCGGTCAATTTAGCTGGATTTGGTTTGACTGATGATGCCTCTATTCCTTATAAATGGGTTTTTCCTAGCGTTACTTTAAATCCAAGTAGCTATCTATTGGTTTGGGCTTCAGATAAAAACAGAATCATTGTAGGACAACCCTTGCATACTAATTTTAAGATCAGTTCTGGTGGTGAAGAAATAACACTAACAAACCCAACGGGAACTATTGTAAGTCAATCACCTTCTATTTCATTTATCCAAGATGTTTCTATAGGCCGTCAACCTGATGGCACTGGACCTTGGCTTTATTTTTACACGGCTACGCCCAACGCTCCCAATACAGGAATGGGCTTAGAGGAATTGCTGATTCCGCCTTCTTTTTCACAAAATTCAGGATTTTTCACCACCGCATTTGACTTGACTTTATCACATCCAAACCCTAATGCGGTAATCATAT
>CAZRCB010000150.1:0-3087 GCA_964598455.1 uncultured Flavobacterium sp. | reverse complement strand
TCTCTAAAAGGCGAATCGGTACCCGATACATCGTGGTGGTCACGACCTAAGACCACTGGTCCGATTTCTCCTTTTGCAATAGCCTGATTAAAGGCTTCTGCAATTTTGATACGCCCTTCAGCATCGGCATATAAGATTCTGGCTTGCGAACCTACGACTAACTTATTTTGTTGCGCTCCTTTAATCCATTGGATGTTATCCGCCATTTGTTGTCGGATTTCCTCTGGAGAGCTTTTCATCATTTCTTCTAGTACCGCACAGGCAATAGCGTCTGTTTTCTGTAAATCTTCTGGTTTCCCCGAAGCACAAACCCATCTGAAAGGCCCGAAACCAAAGTCAAAACACATAGGTCCCATAATATCCTGAACATACGACGGATACCTAAAATCGATTCCATTCGCTGTCATAATATCTGCACCTGCTCTGGAGGCTTCTAACAAGAAGGCATTTCCGTAATCAAAGAAATACGTTCCTCGGCTGGTGTGCTCGTTGATAGCATTGACTTGTCTTTTTAGGCTTTCGTGTACTTTTTGTTTAAAGAGCTCAGGCTCATTGGCCATCATTTCATTGGCTTCCTCAAAGGACAAACCAACAGGATAATAACCTCCAGCCCACGGATTATGTAGTGATGTTTGGTCAGAACCCAAATCAATATAAACATTCTCTTTGGCGAAGTGTTCCCATACCTCAACTATATTTCCTTGGTAAGCAATCGAAACTACTTCTTTATTTTCTTTTGCTTTGCGTACTCGTTGCGTAAGTGTGTTCAAATCTTCAATAACTTCATCTACCCAACCTTGCGAGTGACGTGTATATACGGCTTTAGGGTTTACCTCGGCACAAACTGTAATGCAACCTGCAATATTTCCCGCTTTGGGTTGCGCACCGCTCATTCCGCCGAGACCAGAAGTAACAAATAGCTTTCCTGCTATGCCTTCGCCATTCTTAGAGATTTTTCTGCCTCCGTTGAGCACTGTGATGGTAGTTCCGTGGACGATTCCTTGCGGACCGATATACATATAACTCCCTGCGGTCATCTGTCCGTATTGTGTAACACCAAGCGCATTGAATTTCTCCCAATCATCTGGTTTAGAATAATTCGGAATCATCATGCCGTTAGTCACTACTACTCTCGGTGCCTCTTTGTGTGAAGGAAATAATCCCATCGGATGTCCTGAATACATCGCCAAGGTTTGCTCATCGGTCATTTCTGACAAGTACTGCATGGTGAGCAGGTACTGCGCCCAGTTCTGAAAAACAGCACCATTACCTCCGTAAGTGATAAGCTCATGCGGATGTTGTGCTACTGCATAATCCAAATTGTTTTGAATCATCAGCATAATAGCTTTGGCTTGTTCGCTCTTTCCTGGATATTCTTCTATTGGGCGAGCATACATTTTATAATCTGGACGAAATCTATACATATATATACGTCCGTAAATATTTAATTCATCAAGAAATTCTTTTGCAAGCTCTTTGTGAAACTTAGGATCAAAATAACGCAAGGCATTTCTAAGGGCTAATTTCTTTTCCTCAGCCGAGAGTATTTCTTTGCGCTTAGGTGCGTGATTTATAGAAGGCTCATAGGTTTTAGGTACAGGTAACACTGATGGAATACCTTGTTTTATCTGTTCTTGAAAAGTCATCTTATCTTATTTTTATGAATCAAAGTCACAAATATAAGTTTTTTTATGGCGATAATAAGTACAAAAAATACGCTTGAGCTAAAGAATAGCGCAACTTCAGCTATTTATTCATAAAATAATTAACCCAATAATAACCTATACTTATTAACATTTTAACCCTAAATTAAAGTTAAAGCCTTATCTTTGTCAAATATATTTTAAAATCTTTTTAACTATGAAAACATTTTACTTAAAACATTTTTTTAAAACATCAATATTGATGTTAACCCTCTTGCTAGGAACTAGTAGTTGGGGGCAGACAACAAATACTATAACTATAACGACTACAACCATTGGCGGTGTATCAGTTTTAGGAAGTGGGAATTATGGAAGTGGTGCCGAACGAGTATGGTCTCAAAATGGCATTGACTTTGGTGGAAAATATATCACTCAAGGAACGGGGACTAATGCAAATACTATTCAGGGTCAAGCAAATAATGGACTTTTATACAATACAACTGCTTTACCAGGGAAAATTGTCAGTATAACCATAACTGGAAATGCAGTTTCATCCACATTGTATGTTGGTAATACTAACCGATTAGTTCCTGCTGGTACAGGAACTGCTGGTGCCACTCCTAGTGGAACATCCCAAGGGGCAAACAACTCAACATGGACAATTTCTTCAGGTGATTATAATTACTTTGCTATTAAAAGAGGAAATAGCGCATCATACTGGAGTCAAGTCGTTATTGTTTACGAAGAAGCAACTCAGGATCCTACCCTAAGCGTTTCTACCAACGAAATCACAGGCTTAAACTATATTTTTGGCAACGGTCCTTCTGATGCACAGAGCTTTACACTTAGCGGCATGAACTTAGACGGTACTGGCGATGTACTGATAGGCTTAGATGATGGTATCAATTCTGATTTTGAAATCAGCCTTAATGCTACATCAGGTTATGACACTGACTTATTTATCGAAGGTTATGACGGTACTGACACAGAGATTTTTGTAAGACTGAAAGCAGGAAAAGCTGTTGGAGATGCTTACGGAGACATTATTACAATATTCGGTGACAACACAAATGAAGTTTATGTGTTGCTATTAGGAGAAGTAACTGCTATACCTAGCGTTCCCGTTGTTTCAGATGCTGAACTTACAGGTAACGTAGGCGTTGCTTTCTCTTATCAACTGGTGGCTACGAATGAGCCTACTTCTTATGCTATAAGCAGCGATGCTTTACCAGCAGGGCTTAGTTTAGATACTGAAACAGGACTTATTACAGGTACACCAACTCTTGCAGGTAGCTTTATCACAGGAATCACAGCTACGAATATCTCAGGAACAAGTGATGAAGGTGTTTTGATATTTGATATAACTGAACCTAATTTCTATACGGGAAATGGAGTATTCAAAAGAGTTACAGATATTAGCGATCTTACGGATGGTGAATATGTG
>CAZRCB010000149.1:0-3288 GCA_964598455.1 uncultured Flavobacterium sp. | reverse complement strand
TCGGAACTTCCTTTATACATTGATGATTTTTCCTTATCTCCTCCTTTTCTGCTACTTTTAAACCCTCTTCTTTGTGCTATATGGTACAAAGCTCGACCAATTTTATAACGATTTCCTTGACTAGTCAAATCTAATTTTTCATTAATTAAAAACCTTCTCAATTGATAAGGACTTGAAAAATCTGGTTTCCCATCTCCATCAAAATCTAATTTTATCCATTGATCAAATGCATTATCATTAATAGGAAAAACTCGACCGATACCTTTCTTATAATTCTTCCAATTATTCAAGTTCTCCTCATCCAGTGGACAAAAACCATTTTCTATTAGAACCTTCAAAGTCTCCCACTTTCTATATCTACGGGAATTATACAGTCTTCTTGAGGAGCGATGTTTAGTTTTTTCGGCTGCCAATGAAAACTCGCCTGATTTCCCTTCGCCAACTCCTTTTCTAAATGTGTAAACTCCATACCAAGCAAACACATTTCCATCTCTCAAATTTAAACCTATGGAGTTTGTACCTAAATCTATTCCTAAAACTTTTGACATATTGTAGATTTTTTATTATATTTGTGTTTGAAAGACAATTCACAACAAGGCTATAAGCCGAAGTAAATCTTAATCCTGCGTACTCCGTGGGATTTTTTATATCGCAATATAGTTAAATTTTTAACACACAAAAAATAATTGTTTTGGGTTTTATCAATTAGTAAGACTTGTTTTTATAAGTTATATGATCTTAGGTGATATTCATTTACTTTAAACGTTGATATTAAATAAGCTTAACGCGAGAGCTTTGACAAACAAAAAGACCAATCTCTAAAGATTGGTCTTTTTGCTTCTTGCCCCATAAAAAAAGCCGTTTCAAAATATTGAAACGGCTTTTTTAGTTTTTATTGTAGTTTATTTATTTTCTCAATAAGTCCAATTGCTTTGCTTTCGAGCTCTTGGTTGATTTGTTTGAAGTGTGCTTTTTTGTCTTCCACTTTTCTTAGGTTTACTTTGCTGATTAGGCTATCAAAAGTTTCGATAGCTTCTTCGACAATAGCATCAGTTTCAGCTGTAGGTTTACCGCCTATTGCTAATTCTGTAAGGTATGTAGCTTCGATGATGTCACCTAGCACATAGTTTATGTCTTTTTTTAAATTTCTTTTGCTTGCCATTTTTTTGGTTGTATTAAATTAAGTCTTTATTGTTAAAAAATATTCTATTAGTATCTATAGTATTCCGGCTTGTATGGTCCTTCAACCTCAACTCCGATGTATTGTGCTTGTTCTTCAGAAAGTGTTTCTAGCTCTACGCCAATTTTAGCGAGGTGTAATTGAGCTACTTTTTCGTCTAAGTGTTTCGGGAGCATATAGACTTCGTTTTTATATTGGTCAGTATTCACCCAAAGTTCGATTTGAGCTAATGTCTGGTTTGTAAATGAGTTACTCATCACAAAGCTAGGGTGTCCTGTTGCACAACCAAGGTTCACCAAACGACCTTCTGCCAAGATAATGATATCAGTGCCATTGATGGTATATTTGTCAACTTGGGGTTTGATTTCGACTTTAGAGGCGCCGTGGTTTTTGTTTAACCAAGCCATATCAATTTCGTTGTCAAAGTGTCCGATATTACATACGATTGTCTTGTCTTTCATTTTCTCGAAGTGACGACCTACTACGATATCTTTATTACCAGTAGTAGTGATAATGATATCTGCATTTTCTACTACAGTATCCAGACGTTTTACTTCAAATCCGTCCATAGCAGCTTGTAGTGCACAGATAGGGTCAATTTCAGTAACGGTAACGATACTTCCTGCACCTCTAAACGAAGCTGCTGTACCTTTACCTACGTCTCCGTATCCACATACTACTACTCTTTTTCCGGCAAGCATCACGTCGGTTGCTCTACGCACTGCATCTACAGCTGATTCTTTACATCCGTATTTGTTGTCAAATTTAGACTTAGTAACCGAATCGTTTACGTTGATTGCAGGCATTACAAGAGTTCCGTTTTTCATTCTTTCGTATAGACGGTGAACACCAGTAGTTGTTTCTTCTGAAAGTCCTTTGATTCCTGCTGTTAGTTCCGGGTAGCGGTCAAATACCATGTTCGTAAGATCTCCACCATCATCCAAGATCATATTCAAGGGTTTTCTGTCTTCTCCGAAGAAAAGTGTTTGTTCGATACACCAATCAAACTCCTCTTCGCTCATACCTTTCCAGGCATAAACAGATACTCCTGCAGCAGCAATTGCGGCGGCAGCTTGATCTTGTGTAGAAAAAATATTACAAGAGGACCAAGTTACCTCAGCTCCTAGTTCAATAAGCGTTTCGATAAGTACGGCAGTTTGGATGGTCATATGCAGACATCCTGCAATACGCGCACCTTTAAGGGGTTTAGAAGTTCCGTATTCTTTGCGTAAGGCCATAAGCCCAGGCATTTCTGCCTCTGCTAATTCTATTTCTTTTCTTCCCCATTCTGCTAGGGAAATATCTTTTACTTTGTAAGCCACAAAAGGCGTTGTTTGTACACTCATGTTTATGATAAATTTTTGCAAATATACTTATTTTATGAAAGCCATCAAAGCTCAAATAGGCATATCAGTATTAAAAAGGTGTTAAGTATCAGGAAATTGGTTAGTTATAAAGCCTTAGAAATAATTGCTGAAAATGAATGTCTTAGGCTTTTATAGTGGTTTGCTAAGGGTAAAACAAAGTTTCAGATAGGAAGATAATGCTATCTTTTGAGTAGCTGTTATTTATTAGTTGCACGATATATTATGACAGCGGTACGCAAAATAAAAGACGATTTTATAACGATGGAAAAAACTTTTCATCCACCTTAAAATTCATATTAAATCATTGTATATCAAAAAATTATTTAATAATTTTAGCTCTATAATTATCATGAAACTAAAAACATACATATTCGCTATCACTTTTTTGATTTTTCAATTTGGAAATTTACAAAGCAATTATTATTACTATTACAACAACCAAAAGGTTTATATTAACCTTGATAAAGAATATATAGCTATAAATTCAGCAGTAAATACAAACTTTTTAGAAAACTACTCTACAAATTATATTTCTAAAACGGATTTCTTTGAAAATAATATTAGAAATTACACAACTCCAAAAGATTCAATCGCTCAATCAAGAGTTTTACTTAAAAATTATTACTCTGAAATCAAGGTTACAAACAGTATATAAAAACTTTTTGTTTTGATTTTCAGTAATTTACAATTATCTTGTACAGAAAATTATCCATTAAACACAAACGCTATGAAATCGCCAAC
>CAZRCB010000148.1:0-3424 GCA_964598455.1 uncultured Flavobacterium sp. | reverse complement strand
AACTCGCGACAACCAGCTTGGAAGGCTGGAGCTCTACCAACTGAGCTACTTCCGCTTTTGTGAGTGCAAATATAACACGATTTTTTCATACAAACCAAATCTTTTTTTTGATTTTTTATCAAATATTTTATACCGCTATCTAAATCAACGAATTATCGTGTGAAAATTATTTGAAAACCCATTAAGGACAACCGATTTGAGAAGAAAGGGAATAAAATTAGCCCTCGTATTTAACCTGTTCTTACTTGAGCCTAACCTCTAAAGTCTTACCTCAAAAACATCATATACTGCAAGTTAAACTGACTTCAATAATTGTATATGAATAATTTTTAGCAGGATTCTGGGTTTTATACCACAAAAAATTTCGATATTTGTAGAGCTATAGTATAACGTTGAGGCTATTTAGGCTTTGTCCTTAAATTCCTCTTCAATCCAAAGCTCAAACAGTGCCTTTGTGTCTCTGATGATTAACCCAATGTCTAACTTGTAAAATCTTAAAACATGCCTTTCTACCACAAATTAGGAAAGATACCTCCAAAAAGACATACGCAATTCCGCAAAGAAAACGGAGATTTATATTACGAACAACTTTTCGGGACGATAGGTTTTGATGGAATGTATTCTAACCTATACCACGAACAAAGACCCACACAACTCAAAGAAATCAGAAAGCAATATAGTGTTGCCCCTAAGATTGCCAAAGAAAATCACGTCCAGTCCTTTAGACTTAGAGGTTTTCAGGTAAAACCAGAAAATGATTTTCTAGAAAGCCGCAAGGTGATGTTTACCAATAGCGACTGCAGCGTTGTTTTGGCTGCCCCTAAAAAATCAATGGATTACTTCTATAAAAACACTGATTCTGATGAGGTAATATTCATCCATAAAGGATCAGGAAAACTTAGAAGTATATTAGGAAACTTAGACTTCAAATACGGTGATTATCTAGTAGTTCCAAGAGGTATTATTTATAGAATAGATTTTGATACGGAAGACAACCGCTTGTTTATCGTAGAATCTAAACGCCCTGTTTATACGCCAAAAAGATACAGGAACTGGTTCGGGCAACTCTTAGAGCATTCTCCATTTTGTGAACGCGATATTCGTCGTCCAGAAGAACTAGAAACTTATGACGAAAAAGGAGATTTTGTAATCAAGACCAAAAAGAAAGACGAGATTTTTGAATTGGTCTATGCTACACATCCGTTTGACGTAGTAGGTTATGATGGTCATTGCTATCCATACGCACTTTCCATTCACGATTTCGAACCGATTACAGGTAGAATTCACCAACCGCCTCCAGTGCATCAAACTTTTGAGACAGACGCGATGGTTATTTGTTCGTTTGTTCCGAGGTTATACGACTACCATCCGCTTTCTATTCCGGCACCCTACAACCACAGCAACATCGATTCTGATGAATTGTTGTATTATGTAGATGGCGATTTTATGAGCAGAAATGATGTAGAAGCAGGGCATATCACACTTCACCCAGCGGGAATCGTTCATGGTCCGCACCCTGGTGCTTATGAGAGAAGTATCGGAAAAACAGAAACTCAGGAATTAGCTGTTATGGTAGATACCTTCAAACCACTTATGGTGACTGAAGAAGCGATGAAAATAGCAGACGAATCTTATTACCTTTCGTGGTTAGATAAAGAATAATAAAAACAATTAAAATTCATATAAATTATATTAAAATGTCAGAAGAATTAAAATCAGTTGAATTCGGATTAGAGAAAATTTTTGAAGGAGCTCAAGATTTTCTTCCACTATTAGGAACAGATTATGTTGAGTTTATTGTAGGAAACGCTAAACAAGCGGCTCATTACTACAAAACTGCCTTTGGATTTCAATCATTAGCTTATGCTGGTCTTGAAACAGGAAGTAAAGATAGAGCTTCTTATGCTGTAGTTCAGGACAAAATTAAATTGGTTTTTACTACACCACTAACTGCAGAATCAGAACTTAACGACCATATCGTAAAGCACGGAGACGGAGTTAAAGTTGTAGCGCTTTGGGTTGAAGATGCACGTCAAGCCTACGAAGAAACCACAAAAAGAGGTGCTAAATCATACCAAGAACCAAAAGTTTCTAAAGACGAAAATGGAGAAGTAGTAACTGCTGGAATCTATACCTACGGAGAAACAGTTCATATGTTTGTGGAACGCAAAAACTACAACGGAGTATTTTTGCCAGGATTTGAAAAATGGGAACCAGAATACAACCCAAGTCCAACAGGATTAAAATACATCGACCATATGGTAGGAAACGTTGGATGGGATGAAATGAACACTTGGGTGAAGTTCTACGAAGACGTTATGGGCTTTGTAAACTTCTTGTCATTTGATGACAAACAAATCCATACTGAGTACTCTGCCTTGATGAGTAAAGTAATGAGCAACGGAAACGGAAGGATTAAATTCCCGATTAATGAGCCAGCTGAAGGAAAGAAAAAATCTCAAATCGAAGAATACCTAGATTTCTACGGAGGTCCTGGAGTACAACACATTGCTGTAGCTACTGACGATATTATCAAAACAGTTGCTGATTTAAAATCACGTGGAGTTGAGTTTTTATCAACACCTCCTCAGGCTTATTACGATGCAATTCCGGAGCGTCTGAAAAAACACATGCACCGTTTCAAAGAAGACATTAGTGAACTTCAGAAATTAGGTATTATGATTGATGCTGATGAGGAAGGATATTTACTTCAAATATTCACTAAACCAGTTGAAGACAGACCAACGCTATTCTATGAAATCATCCAGAGAATGGGAGCTAGAGGTTTCGGAGCTGGTAACTTCAAAGCATTATTTGAGTCTATTGAGAGAGAGCAAGCCAGAAGAGGTACTTTATAGTACTAATTTTTAAGTGAAATTTAATAAAACAACTGTTTTTAAGGAGTTGAATTACAATCTTTTGTTAAACATATTTTTTATATATTCAAAGCCTAAAAACAGTTGTATATTTGCATCAGAATTTGTTTGTAAAAGATAATTTTACACATTAAGTTTTGGTTGGTTAATAATGAAAAAACTCCGTTACTAGGATAGTGATGGAGTTTTTTTATTTTTGTACTTTTATCCCATCAAAAAGAAAACCTCATTATTTGGAAACTACTTTTTATAGCAACGGGAAACTCCTACTCACAGGAGAATATATAGTCTTAGACGGTGCAAAAGCACTAGCCCTGCCTACAGTATATGGTCAAAGCCTTAGGATAAAACAAAACAACTCCAGTAAAATTACTTGGGAGAGCCTAGATTCTGATCAAACTAAATGGATTCAAACTGAATTCCAATCCAGCGAAATAATCAACAACGCTATAGAATCTACAAATCCATTAGAGCAAAAGTTGGCAAACATATTATTCGAAGCCTATAAACTCAACCCTATATTTCTAGAAAACAACAAAGGATATGAG
>CAZRCB010000147.1:0-3455 GCA_964598455.1 uncultured Flavobacterium sp. | reverse complement strand
CTGTACTCGTTTTCTGTTTTTGGACAACAAGAACAAAAAGATCATAGTGCCTCTAAATGGGGTATGAACTTTCAGGCGAAAATAGGCTATGCAACCTTAGTCAGTACTGATGTGGTTGAGCTTCAAGGAACGGTGAACGCAGGTGATATGTTAGTGTATTACAAATTTTCAAAACTGGGCTCTATCAGCACAGGTGTCGGATTAGTGGATTTTAAAACCAACGGAACTACCGCTGGAGAGACGTATTCTCTTGAGCAATCACATTTGAGAATTCCGCTGTACGTCAATTTTTCGATGAGTATTTTTGAAGATGCTTTGAGTGATAAACTAGAAGCTTATGCAGGCATCGGGTTTTATGCCAATACGCTACTCAAAGAAGAAATAAAAACACTCACAGCAAACCAAGAGAGCAGCAATCAAGGTTGGAACGGAGGTTATGGTTTTCAGCTGGGGATGAAATTCGGAATTTCAGAAGACTTTAATTTCGGAATTGGTTTTGAGACCCAATCTGATTTTGCTAGTATGAAAAAAAATAATGTAGAGCGCAAACTAGAAGGGATTTCAACGATTAACTTTCAGATAATGTATTATTTTTAATAGAATTGACTTATGAATAAAATATTTTTATACCTACTTATATTCGCAGTCTTAGTCAACGTATTTACCTATGCATATTTCACTAAAAAACAGAAATACGAAGCAGAACTACACCAGAAAACAGAACTCAAACTAGAGAAGAAACAACAGCTGATAGACTCGCTTGAATTAAAGGTTTTCGAAATGTCACACTATACACTTCAAGGCAATGACTTTTCTCAAGATTATCTAAACCGATACAACGGCAATGAGGTGGTCAAAAAGATAGAGGATTCAATCTTAAACCTCAACCATGTCCGTGGCGGCAATAAACTTATTGGCTTTGATTATCCTGAAGACCCAATCGTGATTAGTAGAATGAAATTTATGAATCACCGATGGATACTGGCTGATTTTGACAATTCAACGCTTGGCGGACAAGTGCTTATCCGCTATTATGTCAATAGTGATGAAACCTTTGAGATGGAAGTGATCGATAAAGCTATGTATTTACCTAAAACCCAAAGAGCAGATTAGTATGGCAAACACCTTGGGCAAAATATTCAGACTGACCACTTTTGGTGAATCACACGGACCAGCCATCGGAGGTATTATTGATGGTTGCCCAAGTGGAATAGATCTCAATTTCGACGCAATCCAAGCGGAATTAGACAGGAGAAAACCAGGTCAATCGGCAATTGTGACGCAGCGAAAAGAGAGCGATACCGTACAGTTCTTAAGCGGTATATTCGAAGGAAAAACCACGGGAACGCCTATCGGATTTATGATTCACAACGAAGATCAGAAATCAAAAGATTACTCACATATCAAAGATGCTTACAGACCTTCTCACGCTGATTTCACCTATGACAAAAAGTACGGCATTAGAGATTATAGAGGCGGCGGACGTAGCTCAGCTAGAGAAACTGCCAATTGGGTTGTGGGTGGAGCGATTGCCAAACAATTCATATCTGACATAAAAATAAATGCGTTTGTATCGAGTGTAGGCGAGGTGTTTATAGACAAACCTTATCAAGCACTCGATTTTTCTCTAACGGAATCAAATGATGTGAGATGTCCTGATTTGGCTACAGCCAATAAAATGGAAGAACTGATTAAATCCATTAAAAAACAAGGCGATACCATTGGCGGAACCATCACTTGTGTGATTCAGAATGTGCCTGTTGGGCTTGGAGAACCTGTGTTTGACAAACTTCATGCAGCTTTGGGTAGCGCTATGCTTACTATCAATGCTGTAAAAGGCTTTGAATACGGAAGTGGTTTTTGTGGAGCCAAAATGAAAGGATCAGAGCACAATGATAGCTTCAACCCTGACGGAACTACAAAGTCTAACCTCTCAGGAGGCATTCAAGGCGGTATTTCTAACGGAATGGATGTTTATTTCAGAGTAGCCTTCAAACCAGTAGCGACTATCTTACAAGACCAAACCAGCATCGACAAAGACGGGAATCAAGTCCAAATTCAAGGTAAAGGCAGACACGATGCTTGTGTCGTACCTCGGGCTGTGCCTATCGTTGAGGCTATGGCAGCAATGGTTTTAGCTGATTTTGTTTTGATCCACAAAATGAATCGAAAGTACAGCGGTTAAAATAATTTACTCTTTTTTGTTAAACGGAATTTATTATTCCAATAGATTATATAAGCAGTACCGATAACAGTGGGTAAAATCCAAATTAAAGTAGTGCCTATGTGAAGTCCTGCAACCAAGAAAGCAGTAACCGAAGCAATCAAAGCACCTACCATTCTACCCAAGTGACTTCTGAGCCAGGCGTTTTTCTTCTCTCTGAAAACTGTAAAGGTATGAAAGTCTTTTAGCGTCATAAATACACCAAAACTACCAAAGAAAAGATACAATATACTTTGATCAATCTTTTGAGCCATTCCTAAAAAACCAATAGTTATCATTGCGATAGAGGTTAGCAGCATGCTACCGGATACTAATTTATCTAGGACATCGGCTTTAGTTTTAGTTCTGCTTTTTAGTGTTAAGGCTCGGTTGCCTGCCAAGACCAGATAAATCGTAAAGATGCCTATCAGAAATAAAAAGAGGTTTTCATGCCCTGGCATTCGCGCCACAATGAGAGAAAGCAACGAACTTGTAACCATCGAATAAGAAAAAACACGACCTGCTTTTTTGTGGTTATAACCGCCTTTTCTGACCAGTAAGCTAAGCAATCCGCTGAGTAATCCTATGCCACCAAAGAAGGCATGGAGGTATATAAGTACAAGTATTATGTTATCCATTGCTTATTTATATAAGATGTGATGTGGATTTAGTATCGTTTATCGCAAAGTTCAAAAGTACATATAACACAAATATAAAGTAGCGAATGATGTGTTTATATCATTTAAAAACACAAAAAAAATTGAGTGTTAGGGATATGCAGCAACAAAATCGAAGTTTTAGCAATACTCTTTAGAGAAGACGGTAAGTAGGCTAGCTAAAGACAAATTTATCTAGGGATATGCTCGGGCTTTTCTTTCTTTTCTCGGATGAGATAAATACCGATCAAAATGAGTAGCCCCCCGATTAGGTACCAAAAGGTAAATTGCTCTCCATCGATAAGTCCCCAAATGACGGCGACAACGGGTAAGAAATAAGTGACCGTACTGGCAAAAACAGGAGATACGTCTTGGATGAGTTTGAAATACAAAAAGCCACAAATAGCTGTCCCCAAGATAGCGAGTATAGACAAATAACCTAAAGCTTCCCAAGTTTCAGGAGTTGACTCGAAGTTAGTATAAAAACCAGCAAAATAGAGCGATATAAACGAGGGAATCATCCAAATAGTGATAGCGCTACTCGATAATTCGAGTGACCGAACGTGAGATAGTTTCATCTTGATAATTAGTGCAGA
>CAZRCB010000146.1:0-3488 GCA_964598455.1 uncultured Flavobacterium sp. | reverse complement strand
AAAAATACACTACGCCTTTACGTATAGAATTACAATTGTGAATCAAAGTAAAGATACGGTGCAATTGCTCACAAGGCATTGGGAAATATTTGACGCACTTAACCACAAAGAAGTTGTTGATGGTGCAGGGGTCGTAGGTCAAAAACCAGTAATGAAACCAGGGGAAACTTATTCCTATACTTCCGGATGTTTATTAGTAGCACCCTTAGGAACTATGAAAGGGTTTTTTACTATGATTAATTTTACTACTTCAAGAAAATTTGATGTAGAAATTCCTGCCTTTGGCCTGGGAGCTTCCTATATCCTTAATTAGTTTTAATGAATTTTATCGATATCATCTTAGGAACTATCTTAGTCTTTGGTCTTATCAGAGGAGTTTGGAATGGTTTTTTTGTCGAGTTAGCCTCATTTGTTTCACTACTTATCGGAATATTTATAGCTATTAAATTCTCAGGATTTGTAGCAGACTACATCAGAGAAAACCTCTCTTCTGAATCTCAATATATAGAAATTATTGCTTTTGCTATAACTTTTATCCTGGTGATTGTAGGCGTAATTTTGTTAGCCAAAACATTTACAAAACTAGCTAGCTTTACTGGTCTTGGCTGGATAAATAGATTGCTCGGAGGAGTTTTCGGACTTCTTAAGATGCTTTTTATATTGAGCATCGCCCTCCATTTCTTCCAGAAAATCAATAAAAACGATATGCTAGTTACTCACCAAAAAAAGGAAGATTCTATTTTGTATCAACCTATTGTCAGAGCTTCTGAATTGGTATTCCCGATACTGACACAATGGTTTGATAAGATAAAAGAAGAAACTACAAATAATTTTTCAGAACCTTCTTGATGCACCTCTAGTTTTTCTTAGTTATAAAAGGAATGTTTTTATCCAATATCTCTACTAACAACTGAACTGTTTCCTCTTTAAAGTTTTCTACTATTTCAGGCGTAATGTATTGAATCTTCTCTTTGTCTTCAATAAATACAAAAGGCAAGAATCCGCTCTTTAGGTTTTTAAACGAAATAATACCCGTCTCCATAGGCATGTCTCCAGCATGTTTACTGTACATAAATACATAACTTAATAGCTGAATGATTTTGTCTTTCTTCTCATTTGATAAGAAGTCTTGCCAATTATTCAAGGTCAAATTCCCCTTTTCTACTTTCCCGGTTTTGTAATCTACAATTCTGATATTTCCGTTTCGCTCCTCAATTCTATCTATAACTCCAGCAATTTTTACTGGAAACGGTAGGCGACTATCCATTAATTCTTGTTCAAATCGCTTTTCTAAATATAAAATTCTGACCGCATCGCCATCTGCAATAAGTTGTTTTTCTAATCTCAAGAAATTAGAAATACTTCGTTTGGCAGATTCAAAAGCCAAGAGGTTTTTTCCTTTTTGGATATTTCCTTCTTTAAAAACCTCTTTGAAGTTATCTAGCAGAATTTCTTCAAAGCTGCGTTCAAGATTATCGATAATGCTTAGACTAAGGTATTTGTTTTCATAAGGTTTATAAAGTTTTTCTAAGGTAGTATGAATAATATTCCCCAAGGTATTTGCTTCGATAGTCTCTTCAACCTCTTTGCTTTCGTTAATTTTTAGGATACGCTGAAAATAAAAGTCTATCGGATTTCTGATATAACTCGCTAGTGAAGAAGGCGAAAAACCCTTCTCACAAATAACCTTTAGCACTTCCATCACATTATCTGATTTCTCGATAATAATTTCGTTTTGTGCTTCCGTAGGCAGTGTAGAATTATAAATTTCTTCTATGAGGTTATGATTGGGTAGATTTTCAATTTTTAGCTGCGTAATAAACCTGCTTTTTTCGCCTGAATCAAAACCTTCGTCTTCGGTGTTATAAATTAAATAGACTTTCTTGGCTCTTTGTAGAAGTCGATAAAAGTGGTAGGTATAAATAGCGTCTCGGTCGTTGTAGGTAGGCAGTCCGAACTCTCTTTTCACATCATACGGAATAAACGAATTCTGTGATTTGCCAAAAGGTATCTTGCCCTCATTCACAGAAGTGAAAATCACATGTTCAAAATCGAGTGTCCTAGACTCTAAGATTCCCATAATTTGCATTCCCGTGAGTGGTTCTCCCTCAAAAGAAACCTCAGCACTATCGATAACTTGTTTGTAAACCGCATACAGATTCTTCAGACTATTTGCGCCTTCTGCAATTGAGAAGTAATTTTTGAGTTTGTTGATAACCTTAAAAATCTCATATACAAAAGCCAAAGCAATCCTGTCTGCTTCAGTTTCGTTACTGAGTTTTGCTTTGATAAGTAATAGAATATCAGAAATTCTATCTAACGCAAGTAGTGCGTCTGTAGGCCATTGTTCAAAAATAAGGTTGAATAAGTCTGTTTTTTTTTCTTTCTGTAATTCAAATAACTTCTTGTGGTTTATAAAAGTAAAGTTATTGGATTTTATAGTATTCGCCGTTTCATTGGCTTTGACAAAAGGCTCTACAAACGGATTGGAAAGCACCTCAAGCACATCTTTGTAATAAAACGTGTAGGAGTTACTTTTTTGACCATTGGCATAGGTGTGAAGTTTAAAAAGTCGGTTTATAAGAAACTGAATCGGGTTGTTTCGAGCAGAATATTCCAGGGTGATATTTGGCGTTCCAACGCTTTCTGGCAACGAGTAAAGCACTGGGATGAGCAAGCTTTTCTCAGATAAAATCAGAGCGGTTTTGCTCAGACTTTCCGGATTTTCAGCCAATTGTTTTTCGAGGATTTCCCCTACAACTTTTGCCTGCCCGATTGATTTTGCTGCACCAATAATGTGTATGTCTTTGTCTTTTGAAAATTCGTCAACGATCCATTCAAAAGGATTAGATTTATAATAACTCCAGTTTTGTTTTATTTTTCGAGTAAAATATCCGGCCTGATTGTAGTTGTCCTCTAAATAAGCTCGGTCCGTATCCCAATAGATAGCTGCTTTGTTTTCTCTGAGCAAGTGCTTGATGATTTTTTCTTCAGAGGGCATCAGGGCATTAAAACCTGCAAATACAAATGTTTCTGATTTTAAACCATCTGAAAAAGATTGTATATTCTCAGCCGCTTCTCTATAAATCAAACCTTGATAACCTGCTTTTTGGGTGATTAAATAGGTATAAAAAGCATGGTAATATTTTGGCAATAAAGTCCAGAATTTCAAGTGTTTTTCGATGATTTCTGTTCGCTTCTCAGACACTGACCAATGTTCTAAATCTTTGATGTCTTTGAGGTATTGTAAGATGTTATTTGGCTCTAAAAGATAGGCATCAATCTCACTGAAATCTTTGAGAAGCACTTTTGCCCACGGAGCAAATTGCTCAAAAGCTTGTTTTTCCTTTTTGTCGGATACTTCGGTATAGACATTATAAAACTCAAATAATTGCTCCATCGTATCTAAACTTCTAAGTCCAGAAATACGCTCTGCAAATTCTTGAATACTACAGATGTTTGGCGCAAAAATAGTGTGATCAGCATTT
>CAZRCB010000145.1:0-3603 GCA_964598455.1 uncultured Flavobacterium sp. | reverse complement strand
ACTTTTTTTGATTTTCTTCTTCAAAGGAAAGTTCGGAGATAGAGAGATGTCTTTCTGCTATCTACCGAACTGCAGAGTCTTAAAAGATATTCGAAGTAAACCTTTCTATTATTCAGATCAAGCATCAGAGAAGATGAAACAAGGGCTTCTAGATACCTTACAACTTAAGGAAATCTTTAAGAACGGAAAAGTTGATTTTTCAAAGAGTAATGTTCCAACTCAGGGAGGCAAATACTATCTTATAGAGGGGAAGGTTGATGGCGAAAGAGCTGTTTTTATAGAAGTAGTCAATGCAACGGATAGAGTTACTCTAAAAGATATTATTCAGAAAGAATAGCAGACTCAATTTTCTTTTTAATAATTTAGCCTGATTAGTTTTTATTGTTTATAGTGTAAATTATTGAATATCAAATGAATCAGCCTTTAGCAGAACGAATTCGTCCGAAAAACTTATCTGAATATATTAGCCAATCTCATTTGGTAGGTAAGAGCGGTTCGCTGTTTTATCAGATTGAAAGTGGAAATATTCCTTCACTCATACTGTGGGGACCTCCAGGTACAGGCAAAACTTCTTTGGCTCAGATTATGGCTGAGCTAAGCAAAAGACCTTTTTATGAGCTTTCTGCCATTCACTCTGGTGTAAAAGATATTCGAGAAATCATCGATAAGGCTAAGCAGAGCGGCGGTCTTTTTACTACAAAAAACCCAATCCTATTTATTGACGAAATTCATCGTTTTAATAAATCTCAACAAGATTCATTGCTGGCTGCTGTAGAGAAAGGCTGGGTTACCTTAATTGGTGCTACCACAGAAAACCCGAGTTTTGAGGTTATTCCTGCGCTTTTGTCTAGATGTCAGGTTTATGTATTGAATCCATTTTCTAGAGAAGATCTTGAAGCTATCTTGAATCGAGCACTACAGACCGATGAATATCTAAAAACAAAAGACATACAACTCCAAGAGACAGAAGCTCTGTTGAGACTCTCAGGTGGTGATGCACGTAAATTACTTAATATCTTTGAATTAATCGTAAACGCTTCTCCGACTGATACAGTTGTAGTAACTAACGATAAGGTCATGCAACTCGTGCAGAAAAATACGGTGATGTATGATAAAACAGGCGAGCAGCATTATGATATTATATCAGCCTTTATAAAGTCAATTAGAGGTAGTGATCCTAACGGAGCGGTGTATTGGTTGGCACGAATGATAGAAGGTGGTGAAGACTTAAAGTTTATCGCTAGACGGCTACTTATTTCTGCAAGTGAAGATATCGGTAATGCCAATCCAACGGCACTAGTAATTGCTAATAATTGCTTCCAAGCAGTGTCAACTATCGGTTATCCTGAAAGTAGGATTATTTTGAGTCAATGTGCAGTCTATTTAGCGACTTCGCCCAAGAGCAACTCCACTTATCTTGCTATAGGAAAAGCACAACAACTTGTTAGACAGACAGGTGATTTGCCTGTGCCGCTTCACCTCAGAAATGCACCTACCAAACTCATGAAAGAACTAGGTTATGGCGAAGATTATAAGTATTCGCACGACTATGCGAATAATTTTGTAGCGCAACAATTTTTACCGGACGAGATAAAAGATGCATTGATTTATGAACCTCAGAACAATTCTAGGGAAAATCAAACTAGGGAATTCCTAAAAAATCGTTGGGGCGATAAATACAAATAATAATTTTAATTGAGTGCTATGAACCGATAGACTCTAAATATTCCGCTAGTTTTTTGCCGTATTTAGACTGCTGAATGTTTGGTGTAAGGGATTTATAGATTGAATCAAGATATTTAGGATTTGCATCATATATTTCTGTGAGCGCTAGATACGGAGCGATTTCAGCATCTTTGTTGTTCAAACAAAAACTAATAGTGTATTGGTATTTGCGCATCAAGATTGCATTTTCAATTTTTTGGAGGCTATCAACGGTTACCGTATTTTTTGCCCAATCAGCTTTGATTCTACTTTCTACGAGTTCAAGATTTTTTTGTGTGTACTTTGAAATTACTTTCTTGTATTGGTTAAGCAATTCTTGATTTTTATTTCCTGTGATTTTTGATTTTCCAATAAAACTATTTACATCTGCAGTGATATTCATCTTGCCTTTATCTGCAAAGAAAGCGATATTATTATCTAGAGAATTGGTCACTCCTCTATCTAAAAACAAGTAGAGCACTTCGGGTTCGTCAATATCTAGATGGGTCTCAAAGCTCGATTCCCCGTCAAATTTAACCACTTTAAAGGGAGTAAGCGTGGTGTCAATAACTCTCTGGAAGTATAGTTTTCCTTGGCTTAAACCCTCGACATTTCCTGTTATTACTAGGTTTCCTTCTTGTTTCGAACACGATACAAATAGACCAGCTATAGCGCACAGGTATAAAATTTTTCTCATAAAATATATTTTGTATAAAAGAAAGGGTCTTTTTTCGTCACCGAAAAAAGACCCCAAATATAATGTTTATTCCAAAAACAATTATAGGTTTTTGAAAATTGTACGCATTAAACGATTTTTGTCGTTGATGCTTTCTTCTAACGAAATCATCGTTTCAGTTCTGTACACTCCTTCGATGTCGTCAATAGCAAATATTACATCTTTGGCGTGTTGAGTGTCTCTTGCGCGTATTTTACAGAAAATATTGAATTTTCCGGTAGTTACGTGAGCAACGGTTACAAACGGGATTTCTTTTAAACGTTCTAATACAAATTTAGATTGAGAGGTGTTGTGTAAATACACTCCTACATATGCGATAAAAGCATATCCTAATTTTTCGTAATCCAACGTAAGTGAAGACCCCATAATAATGCCTGCATCCTCCATTTTCTTTACTCTAACGTGAACAGTACCAGCAGATATCATCAAGTTCTTAGCAATGTCCGTAAACGGAACTCTTGTGTTATCTATTAGCATGTCTAAGATTTGATGATCAATTTCATCTAAACGAAATTTAGCCATAGTTTTAATTATAAATGATTAAGAAATAATATTTTTAATAATGTGGTAGTCCGTTAATAAATGCTTGACTACCAATGTAAAAATCAGCTTTCTGGTCGATTTGAGGCGTGTTGTTGAAATTGTCAGTATAGAGTTCTCCTTGTGCATCATACTCAAAATGTCCGGAAAAACCTTCTAATGGACCTATCTCTTTGATAGTTGCTTCAAAGTGAATTACCTCACCTAAAACCTTTTCAGAAAGGTGTGATGCAAAATTCGTAAATATTTGTTGATTATCATAATTTAATTTTATGTTTTTGTAAATAAAATCAAAAAACATCGTTTTATTACTCGATATGTTAAAGTAATCTAAATATTTGTGGGTGATTTCAGTGTGAAATCTTAAATTATACAGACCTGAGAGTAAAGCAATGAACACAAACTTACGTGTTTTCTCTCTTTGGTAGTCTTTTTGAAAATGTCCTGCCTCTATAAGTACAGTCGGAATGTTCATTTTTTGAACTGTGTCACCGATACAATTTATGTTAAATCCATCGTCATAGCGCCCCACTTGGTTCGGGATATATTCCTGTAGGGCATCATTCATGTGTGCAATGACTTCCATGGCTTTTTTTCGAGTATCGTTTATCTCTTTCTCTTGA
>CAZRCB010000144.1:0-3998 GCA_964598455.1 uncultured Flavobacterium sp. | reverse complement strand
GTGATTCCATTCGGTTATCTACCCAATAATTATCATCTTTTAAGTAGATCGATTCATCGTAGGTATTGACTTTTTCTCTGTAAAAACTTTGGGGTTGTACTTGATTGAAAACGTGATTTTGATAAATACTGGTTCGTTTTCCGTAAACTCCTTTTGATTCGTCTTTTTTATTTAGTGCAAAATCAGACATAAAATAATCTCTAGAAAGTAAAAAGACCGAATCGTTTAATACGTCAAACTCTTGTTCGATATAGACATCTTTGATCCAGTTGATATTAGCACTTTTCGTAACTGTCATGTTGATTTTCTTGATGGCAAAAGTAGAATCATTTACCCAGAAATCTCCTTTAAAAGTAAGTTCTCCTTTGCGTCTCGGATAATAGATGATGTTATAACACCATTTGTTGTCTATATAGGTGCTATCAGCCAAGACATAGTTATAAGTGTCTATTCCGTAGCGTGAGATTGGGCTGTGAAAACTCTTATCAAAAAGATTGATGAAGTTGTCATAGATGTTGTATTCTTTGTATAGGTTCTTTACAAACGCCATGACATTTTCATTGCCGTCAAAACCAGAGTTTCTGTAGGCAGTCATCGTCTCGATCTTTTTGTCTAAAATATTGTCGCCGTATATCTCGCTTATAGATTCGCTTATAAAAAAGGGAAGGTAGGTTTTGCCCGTAATCCTTGAGGTGTCAACCTGTTCAAAAATAAATTCCATTCCTTTGAAGACCTTACTTTGTGTATAAGTACTGTCTATGTTGTTGAGGTCAAACTGTATTTTCTCGTATTTGTCCATTTTGTATTGGTCAAACATATAGAGTCCATTTTTTCGTTTGCGTTCCCAAATTTTTCGTAGGATATCAATAGCAGGGTTGTTTTTTTTGGATTGCTTGCCCGAAACAATTTGTATGGCTTCGATAAGGTTGTCGGGTTCGAGGTTGAATTTTAAGTTATAACTACCTCCGACTGTTAGTTTTCTTTCTTGAGGTTTATAGCCTATGAACGAGACAACCAAGGTCAGGTTGTTGTCGTTTGACTCTAAGTAGAACTTCCCGTTTTCATTAGTAACCATTCCGATAGTTGTTCCTTTGAAGGCAACGCTAGCAAATGGCATCGGAAGGTTATTGTCATCGTAAACCACGCCGCTGACTTTTGTTTGTGCGACGAGTAGAGAGCTTATAAAAAAGACTATAAAAAAGAGTTTTTTTCTCATAAATTTTCAGAAAACAAGTTACAAATATATAGATTTAACCTCAGACAATCCTAAAGAAATCTTAATCAAATGTAAATAAACTTTACTCAACTATTGCTAGCTTTTAAGCCAGTTTGATTTCAAGTAATTATTAGTTATTTAAAGCTATAGCTAAGTAGTAAGCCAGGAGTGTCTTGACTAAATGTCGGGAAGAAAGTAAATGTATCTTCTTTTTTAGTTTCGAATCTAAAAGGGTAAAGTAATGTACGATTACAGCCGTGGTTATTCCTATTCCTGCGGCAGCAGTTACATCACTTAGCCAATGCCTGTTGTTGAGTACCCTAAAAGGCCCCGTTGTAGAGGCAATAGCGAAGCCCGCACTTGCAAATAGTATATTGTCTTCTCTATATTCTAAGAAGTGAAGGGTAGCACAGTTAAATGCAGCCGAAGTGTGTCCCGAGGGGAAAGAGTTTGTTGCAGATCCATCGGGGCGTCTATCCCCAATATTGTTCTTTAAAGGCAAGACAATTGCACTAAGAAGCGCATTTGATACCAAACCGTCAGAAATCATCTGCTTATAGTTGTTTTTTGACTTAAAGCCCATGGCATTGCCTCCAAATGTCAGAAGAATAGTACTGTACTGAAAATAATCATCTACATTGGTTCTGAAGGAGTTGAAGTTGTTGTCTCTAAATTCCTTTATGTTTCTATTGATTTTAACATCTGTAGAGGAGTTTCTCAACAAAATGCCACCGACAATCAGGCTACCTGGCAAAACGAGTTGATTGTAGGTGAAACCTCTGTTTTTCAATACCAAGTTATCATCCACAACCTTCAAGCTATCAGCGTTTATCTGTGAGAAGCTCAATACAGATATGCACGTGGTGAGAATTGAGGAATATAACTTTTTCATTAGAAGGTGAGGGTTAGTCCGATAGTCTGAAAACCGTACAGGTAATTTCCTGTAACTTGAAGCTGGTATTTTTTCTCCACATTAGCTTGATCACTCTTCTTTTCGACAAATCTGTTTTTAGCGATATTTTTTCCGCTAAAATAACCTATAAGCAATGCTAAAGGGTAATCTGAAATCCAATGTACTTCGCTTTGTACCATCTGAAAAGACATTAAGCCAATAGCAGAATAACCTACGGGTTTTAACCATTTTACCTCAGGATAATTAGTCGTAAGTACTGTGAAGGCAGACATAATCGTTGCTAGATGCCCAGAAGGCATAGCATCATAACTAGGCGTGTCTTCTGTGTAGGCTCTAAATGAAGGAAAAGGCGTCCAATGACCACCAGGATTCCCGTTCTCTCGGGCTATAAACGGACTTTCTCTTCCAGTTGAGCGTTTGATGACTTGTATATAAAACCCAGAAAGAGCCATACTCTCCATCATACCTGATGCGGTGGCGTAGGCACGATAATCATTTGTAATTAGTCCATGAGTCAGAAAACCTGCAGACATGAGGATAACTGTCGTTCCGTTTCCGATTAAATAAAGTCCAGCACCGATATTTTGTGGGATATTGCTCAGCGGACCAAAACTTCCGTAGGTATTTTGTTTGGTAAGCCCAATGTTTTCGGCAAATTCTCTAGATTGATCAATGATGTATTGGTCAGCAGGCACAAGAGCAGCTGTGGCCAACACAGCTCCACCTAAGTACCAGGCGTGATCTTCGGCAACAAAATCTACACTCGTGTCTTTGAAGTCTTGCCACAGATTAGTTATAGGTTCGTACCACTTGGGCTGATAATAAATGCGCTCAGTTTGGTTGTCAATCGTATAAGTTTGGATTTTCCTGCCTTCGAATCGTTTATTTTTAATAACTAAAGAATCTGACTGCGAAAAAGCATTCAGACTACATAAAGAGAAAAACAGGAGTAACTTATTCACTTGCTAAAATAAAGTTAAAGAAATGCAAAAGTAATGATTTATACGAAATACCAAAATTTTTATACCCGAGATTGATAGAATAAAATGTTTTAATGAATTATTTTTTTAAAATATTGTATATAGTGAAAAGGTCAATAGGCTAATTAGTGACGAAGGATGTCTGTAATTTCTAAGAATAACTGTATTTTTGAGAAATTTTTTAGTCAACAAACACGAAGCTAGTAGCAGAGTTATAGAATCCTATCCAATGTTAGAAAGCCTTTTTGAACCCTACAAAACATATTCAACCACACATATAATTCTAGAAATTATAGCAGTGGTTTTTGCAATACTAAGTGTACTATACTCTAAGAAGAACAACACCAGAGTTTATCCAACAGGAATCGTAAGCACGTTGATTTTTGTATATCTCCTCTATAAATGGGATTTGTTTGGCGATATGATTATCAATGTCTATTATTTTGTGATGAGTATCTATGGCTGGTATTTATGGAGTAGGCCTACGAGCAATCAAACTGCTTTAGAGATTAGTAGGACGAACCTCAAGGATTATAAAATAGCCGCACTTATCTTTTGCTCTTCGATAATACTAATTACGGGAGTGTATGTATATTTTGACAAATTTGGCTTCTGGTGGTCGTATGTTGATATATTTACTACAGGAATGTTTTTCGTAGGGATGTATCTATTGGCAAAACGCAAGGTAGAACATTGGTTATTCTTGATTATTGGTGATTTTATTTCGACACCTCTATATTATTTTAAAGGTTATTCCATTACGAGTGCCTTATTTTTAATTTACACGATTATAGCAGTTTTTGGATATTTAGAATGGAAAAAAAAATGGAGCAAAGCGCAAACAAACGTATAAAAATTGCCTGAGTAGGTCCTGAAAGTACGGGTAAAA
>CAZRCB010000143.1:0-4012 GCA_964598455.1 uncultured Flavobacterium sp. | reverse complement strand
AAGACGAAGAAGAATTTGACGAAGAAGGAAAAGTTGTCGAAAAAAGCAAAGACTTTGTAGAACCCCGTTTTACAGCGCAATTCTACCTCAGCCAAATCCCTACTGACCCAGCGGTGATTGACGAGCTTCAGAAAGAACGCAACTTTGCCTACTATCAATTGGGGATTATCTATAAAGACAAGTTTAAGGAATATTACTTGGCACAGGACAAATTAGAAGGACTGCTACAGAGCGATCCTGAAGAGCGCTTGATACTACCGGCGATGTATAATTTGTATAAAGTTTACGAAATCTTAGGCTCAGACAAGAGAATAGCACTGCAATCAGCCATTACCTCACGATATCCAGATTCGAGATACGCTCAGATTATCAATAATCCGAACAGTGATTTTGCCCATACGGATTCGCCAGAGAAAGTCTATAAACAGATGTATAAACTCTTTGAACAAGCCAATTACAAAGAACTTTTAGTAGAGCTAAACATCCTTATTGACCAATATTCAGGTGAGGATATCATCTCTAAACTAGAATTGCTCAAGGCGAATGCCATCGGTAACCTCAGAGGTTTAGCAGCTTATAAAAATGCGTTGAACTACGTAGCCTTAACCTATCCGAATGCTGAAGAAGGAAAAGAAGCGGAAAGCCTCTTGACTACAAACATCCCGAAACTAGAGAAATTAAACTTTGGCAAGGAAAGTGCTAGTTGGAAGTTGGTTTTCAAAACCACAGAACAAGCAGACTTGACTGAGCTGAACAAGAAATTAGAACTATTCTTAAAAGATAGACCCGAACAAAACCTAAAAATTACGTTTGACGGCTATACAGAGACCGAGAATTTTGTTGCTATTCACAACGTAGCTACTGAGCAAGAAGCCAGAAATTTAGTGACCATATTATCAGAATACAAAGACTATAAAATCAAAGAGCCATTTGTTGTGATTTCTACTGAGGATTATAAAATCGTTCAGATCAAGAAAAACTATGAAGAATATCTTCAAAGCCTACAACCAATGCCTGAAAAACTATAAATACCATGTTTGCAAAACCAAAAAACAACCCTAAAGACCTCTTTGGTAAAACCAACAGAATTGTAGAAGGAACAAAGATAAAAGGAGATATCAGCTCGGTTGCTGATTTCAGATTAGACGGCGAGCTGATCGGTAACTTTACTTCTGAAGGGAAAATTGTTATTGGACCCACAGGTAAAGTAGTGGGTAATATCACCTGCAAAAACGCAGATATCGAAGGCAGTTATGAAGGCAAAATCATCATCGCTGAACTCTTGACCGTAAAATCAAAAGCCAAGATAAAAGGAGAGGTGCTGACTGCAAAATTAGCCGTAGAACCTGGAGCAGAATTTACAGCAAGCTGCCAAATGAGAGGCACTGTAAAAAACATTGGCTCTGCTGAACCCAAAACAGATGACAGACAAAGACCACAAGAAACCGCCCTATAACAAGTGGTTAGCCCTGATAAATATCCCTTTTCAGATGGGGGTAATTATCTTTTTGTTTTCTTTTGTAGGGAGTTGGCTCGACAAAAACCACCCTCACCCCAAACTATACTATATCAAACTGCTGACCATCATAGGCGTATTTATCGCACTCTATACTGTTTTCAAACAAATTATCAGCATCAGCAAAAAGCCCTAGCGGCACTACAAAAAACTTACATCTAACTGCTCTTAAAAATAGCCATATACCCGCCATGAAAATCGTTACAACCAAAGAAAACCTCGAAGTCTTATACGAAGACAACCACATAATAATCGTAAACAAACGCGTAGGAGACATCGTGCAAGGCGATAAAACAGGCGACACTCCCTTGTCTGACGTGGTCAAAGAATACCTCAAAGACAAATACGACAAGCCAGGAGATGTCTATTTAGGAACGGTTCACCGCCTAGATAGACCCACTAGCGGTGTTGTTGTGTTTGCCAAAACCTCAAAAGCATTGCCGCGCTTGAACGATATGTTCAAAACGCACGAAATGAAGAAGACCTATTGGGCATTGGTGAAAAACAAACCAGAACCAACCCAAGGCAGGCTAGAGCATTATATCAAGCGAAATACTAAAAACAATACCTCACGCGCACATACAAGCGAAGTTCCAGAAAGCAAAAAAGCAATTCTTGAATACAAACTGATCAAGAGCCTGAACACTTTTCACCTGCTTGAAGTGGAACTGCATACCGGAAGACACCACCAAATCAGATGTCAACTTTCTGCTATCGGAAGTCCGATAAAAGGAGATTTGAAATACGGTTTTGATAGAAGTAATCCCAATGGCGGAATCAACCTTCACGCAAGAGGATTGTCGTTTATACATCCAGTTTCTAAAAACGAAATCAATGTTGAAGCACCATTGCCAACTGAGAATTTGTGGGATAAGGTGTAGGGGAAATGCGCATGACGATGGCGGTACTAATTGCTACGCAATTCAAGAAAAACGTATAAGCGATGGATTTTATAGTTGAGAACGAAAAGTTAGAAATCCAGTACACCCCAGGAAACGGAGCTTGGACCTATCACCTGATACTGCCAAACACAAAAAATATAAGAGGAAAATGGGGAGACTTAAAGGTATCGGGCAAAATTGATAACTACGAAATAAAAAATAAAAATTTAGCCCCTTTAAAAGATTCCGACAAAAAAATATCTTTGAATTCAGAGATTAGAAAATGTATTGGAAAGAGCGCTGGCGAATTTGTAGCGGTCACGCTTTATCTTGAAAAGAGCAACACAGAAAAAGAGAATGAAGATGAAATGATTTTTGAATGCTTCAAAGATGCTGAGGTATTAAATGTCTTCAACAAACTCAAAATTGAAGAGCAAAACCAAATAATTCAAAGCATCACTGCAACTGCTACTGAAAATCAGAT
Organism: uncultured Flavobacterium sp.; assembly: GCA_964598455.1. Taxonomy (GTDB): domain Bacteria; phylum Bacteroidota; class Bacteroidia; order Flavobacteriales; family Flavobacteriaceae; genus Flavobacterium. The sequence continues at coordinate 1,131 of CAZRCB010000143.1, read as the reverse complement.
GGTGGAAAAGATTGTGAAAGTTATTGCAAAACTCAAGGTATTGATTTGAAATACAGCTACTGCTATGAAGCTGTTTTGCCCTTCTTGCAGAAATACCCAAGCCTTAAAATCACTATGCCTAAATAAAGAATATCCAATAATGAAACTATTTGCAGAGACAGAGAGATTGTTTTTAAGAGAACTACTCTTGACAGATGTAGACGGAATGTATGCACTTGACTCAGACCCCGAAGTACATACGTATTTAGGGAATAAGCCCGTTACTAGCAAAGATCAAATTGTTGAGGTTATAGGCAATATCAGACAACAATATATTGACCACGGAATTGGTAGATGGGCGGTAATTGATAAACAAAACAATGAATTTATAGGCTGGGCTGGACTAAAGTTTGTTACAGAAGAAACAAACCATCACAAGAACTATTATGACCTTGGCTATCGACTGATTAAAAAATATTGGGGAAAAGGAATTGCCACTGAAAGTGCATTAGCTTCTTTAGAATATGCTTTTGGTACACTCGATTTAAAAGAAGTTTATGCTATAGCTGACTATGACAATAGTGGGTCAAACCATATATTGAGAAAAGTGGGACTTGGCTTAATTGAAACTTTTGAACTTGATGGAAGAAAGCACAATTGGTATAAAATTGGAAAAGATGATTTTGTGACTAGAACACTTAGCCGTTAAAATAGTGTTTGAGCTACTATTTGGCTTGACCTCCCTCTATTAGTGCAAGGCTATGGTTCGTATCTTTATAACCTCACAAATAGCTAGGGCAAACCAAACCTGTCCCTAGCAATTGTCCCCTAAGGGGATTTAGGGGTGTATGCCCCTGCATAACCCCGTAACTTCATAACCCCATAACTAATTTAATCTAAGTATTGTCTTATGTTAAAATTAACTTTATATTTGGTTAAAATAAACTGCTATATAGCATTAATCTACAGAGATAAAAAGTGATAGGTTGTTGCGGGTATATGCTAGTTATCGCTCAGTGTAAAAAGCCAATCGCACAAATGGCACATTTGGTTTTTGCCAACACACGAGTCAACGCTCAAAAAACCAAAAGAGCCATTTTTTTGCCAACGCACAGACAGGACAACTAGACAATTATTCAAACATTTTTTATC
>CAZRCB010000142.1:0-4044 GCA_964598455.1 uncultured Flavobacterium sp. | reverse complement strand
GCACTTCTGCCCGAAACACAGGAGGACAATACATCGTAAAAATAGACTTAGATAAAACCGAAAATATCTTATCGGGAATGTTTGTAAATGCCGTTTTTCCGATTGAAAAACAGGCAGAAAAAATACAGGATAATTTAGTTTTGATTCCACAGCAGGCAATTATTACACAAGGACAACTCAAAGGGATTTACGTAGTAAACGATGATAATACAGCTATTTTGAGATGGATTAGACTCGGGAAAACCTACGGGAATAACATCCAAGTTTTATCAGGGTTGACAGCAGGCGAGAAGTATGTGGTTACCGCTGAAGAGAGGCTATTTAACGGTTCTAAGGTAAGTTTTAAATAATACTTCCAAACTTGACTTATAAAAAACAATTTAATCTAAATTAAAAAAATCAGAAAATGCAACAAGGAATTTCAGGAAGAATAGCATCGATGTTTTTAGACTCTAAACTGTCTGTGCTATTGATGATCGGACTTATGATTATAGGTTTGTATAGTTCATCGCTCATTCCAAGAGAAGAAGAACCTCAGATCAACGTTCCGATGGCTGATATTTTGGTGGGTTATCCAGGAGCGACACCAGAGGAGGTAGAAAGTCGTGTGCTAAAACCTTTAGAGAAAATCATCTCAAATATTAAGGGAGTAGAACACCTTCACAGTACGGCGATGAACGGACAGGCAATGATTATCGTTCAGTTTTATGTGGGTGAAGATGTAGAACGTTCGTATGTAAAATTATATGACGAACTCAACAAAAACAAAGATATATTCCCGCAAGGAATCTATCCGCCAATCGTAAAAACACGTTCGATAGACGATGTGCCGATGTTAGGACTAACGTTTTGGAGTGAAACTTATGATGATTTTCAGATTCGCCAGATAGCCGAAGAGGTAGCAATCGAAGTCAAAAAGATTAAAGACGTCTCGAATATCAAAGAAATCGGAGGCAGATCACGCCAGCTAAAAGTGATTCTAGACAAAGATAAAATGGCAGAGAGCAAGGTAGATGCCTTAGCTATCATGCAAATGATTCAAGCCAACAACGGAAGTATGCAGTCAGGTAGTTTCGTGCAAAACGATACGGAATATCTAGTGACTACGGGGAAATTCTTGTCTTCTGAAGAGGATTTAGAAAATCTAGTAGTAGGAGTGAATCAAAATATGCCAGTGTACCTCAAGCAAGTAGCTAGTATTGTTGACGGAGCAGAATCAGCCAGAAATTATGTCTCTTTCGGATACAGTAAATCCAATGATAAATATATGGATAATCCGTCTGAATATCCTGCGGTGACACTTTCTATCGCCAAAGTACAAGGAGCAGATGCCATGCATATTGCAGAGCAAATTCTCACTAAAGTAGAGACGCTTAAGACGACTATTATTCCGAGTGACGTAAAGGTTGAGGTGACGCGTAATTACGGAGAAACTGCCTCTGATAAAGTTAACGAATTATTATTTCACTTGCTTATCGCTATTATAGCTGTTACGATTCTAGTAATGCTAGCGATGGGTTGGAGAGGAGGATTAGTCGTGTTTTTGTCAGTACCACTTACTTTTGCCTTGACCTTATTTAGTTATTATATCTTGGGATATACGCTTAACAGAATCACTCTTTTTGCCTTGGTCTTTGTGGTGGGAATTGTAGTAGATGACAGTATTATTATTGCTGAGAATATGCATAGGCACTTCAAGATGCGAAAACTTCCGTTTAAAGATGCAGCAATTTATGCGATTAACGAAGTAGGAAACCCAACCATTCTAGCTACATTCACCGTAATTGCGGCAATACTTCCGATGGCTTTTGTTTCTGGAATGATGGGGCCATATATGAGTCCGATGCCCATTGGAGCTTCAATTGCAATGATACTTTCGCTGTTTATTGCACTTACGATTACGCCGTATTTAGGTTATCATTTATTGGTTGAAAAAGAAAAACAAAATCATAAAGCAGAAGAAGGGCATAAGACCAGTAGAATTTATAAAATATACAACAAGATCGAAAGACCTTTATTAGAAAGTCTTAAAAAACGTTGGATAGTGCTAGGAGCTACGTTTGTATTGTTGCTGGCTTCAATCTCGATGTTTTTTACTAAATCAGTAGCGGTGAAGATGCTCCCTTTTGACAATAAAAATGAGTTTCAGGTCGTGATTGATATGCCAGAAGGCACGACACTAGAGCGTACTTCGGCTGTAACTCGTGAGATTGCAAATTATTTGATTACAGTTCCAGAAGTAGTAAATTATCAGAATTATGTAGGAGCTTCAGCACCAATTACCTTTAACGGATTAGTGCGTCACTATGACATGAGAGGTGGGAGTAATATGGCAGATATTCAGGTGAATTTGCTGCACAAAGACAACAGGAAAATGCAAAGTCACGATATAGCTAAAAAAGTGCGTCCGCAAATTCAAAAAATTGCCGAGAAGTATGGAGCAAATGTAAAAATTGTAGAAGTTCCGCCAGGACCACCAGTACTTTCGACTATTGTAGCTGAAGTTTACGGTCCTGACCACAAAGAACAAATCAAAGTTGCGTATCAAGTCAAAGAAATTCTGAACAATACAGCAGATGTGGTTGACATTGATTGGAGTGTAGAAGATGTTCAGACAGAATTCCGCTTAGAGGTGGATAAAGAAAAAGCAATGCTCAATGGAATTGCACCACAACAAGTAGTGGGTAATCTTACCTATTTGCTCAGAGAATACCCGATTTCAAATCTGTATGACGAGAGCTCTGCTTATCCTGTAGGTATTGTAATGGCTTTAGACGACAAAGACAAAACGAGTATCGAAGACATTCAGAACTTGAAAATCAAAAGTCAACAAGGCACTATGGTTCCTGTGAGTGATATTGTGAAAATACAACATGATACACTTCGCAAATCTATTAACAGAAAAGATCAACAACGTGTGGTGTATGTGCTTGCTGATATGGCAGGAAATCTAGAAAGCCCTGCCTATGCTATACTCGGAATGGAGGAAAAGCTTAAGCAAATAGAATTGCCTAAAGGATATAGCTTAGGCGAAATCTATATGGGACAACCTAAAGACGAGAGCAATTTCACTGTGAAATGGGACGGAGAATGGCAAGTAACTTTAGAGGTTTTCCGTGACTTAGGAATAGCATTTATGGTAGTGATTATCATTATCTATATGCTGATTGTAGGATGGTTCCAGAACTTTAAAACCCCAATTGTGATGATGGTCGCTATTCCGCTTTCGCTAATCGGTATTGTCATCGGACACTGGATATTAGGTGCGTTCTTTACCGCTACTTCATTCATCGGTATGATTGCTTTGGCAGGTATTATGGTGCGGAACTCCGTCCTGATTATTGACTTTATTGAGATTAGACTTAAGGATGGAGTACCCCTGAAACAAGCTATTATTGATGCGGGAGCAGTAAGAACAACTCCCATCTTGCTGACTACGGGAGCTGTAATTATCGGAGCGGCAGTGATATTGTTTGACCCTATTTTTCAAGGATTGGCAATTTCACTTGTAGCAGGAGCAATTTCTTCTACTGTATTGACTTTGCTCGTCGTGCCATTGGTGTATTATATGGTAGAGCGCAAGAAGTGGGAGAAAGATAACCAAAATTAAGCAATTTTTTAAAAACTAAATTATATGAAATTACTTATAATAACAGCCGTAAAGGCATTTGAAGAAAAGGTAAGAAAAGTATTAGCAGAAAACAAAGTGCTTACGTATTCATATAACCCAGTGGTGGGCTACAGAGACAGTACTCAAGATGCTGTAGGTACAAATTGGTTTGGGACTGAGATGAACAGAGTAGATTCTTTGCTGTTTTTCGCTTTTGTGTCCGCAGGAGTTTCAGAGAAAATGTTTAACAGTATTGAAGAGTTGAACAAAGAATGTGACGTGCATTCTAGAGTGCATATCTCAATTATGTCCATCGAAAAATATAATTCATTAAAAGTATAACTCATTAAAATAATAATTATGACTAGAGAGCGCTATATAAAACTTATTGCAGGAACAATGATTTTAGTTTCTTCATTATTAGCTTATTTTGT
>CAZRCB010000141.1:0-4162 GCA_964598455.1 uncultured Flavobacterium sp. | reverse complement strand
GGTTTTGTGTTGTATGACTATACACACCTGAATATGACGGGAAGTTTATACGAAGTAGATGATTTTGGCGAAGGCAAATTTATCCAATTAAAAAACTTGATACTGCCTGCTATCGTTTTGGGGATTCGTCCGCTGGCGGTAGTGGTGCAATTGGTACGGAATTCACTATTGGATACTTTAGGGCAAGATTATATCAGAACGGCTAAGGCAAAAGGATTATCCACTTCAAAGATCATCCGAAAGCACGCTTTGAAAAACTCTTTGAATCCTGTGGTTACTGCTATATCCGGTTGGTTTGCTTCGATGCTCGCCGGCGCTGTTTTTGTCGAATATATCTTCGGGTGGAACGGACTCGGCAAAGAGATTGTCGATGCGCTGAATTATCAAGATCTGCCAGTGATTATGGGGAGTGTTCTGGTGATTGCCACTTCGTTTATACTGATCAATATTTTAGTCGATTTGATTTACGCCTATCTTGACCCAAGAATTAGGATGCAATAAAACCCGATACTCCAGCCTTAATGAAAACACTATCCCCACTTTTAGAAATTCAAGATTTAGTTATTTCGTTCTCCAGAGAAGGTGTCTGGAACGAGGTGATCAGAAATATATCCTATCAGCTACATGCCAATGAAATCCTAGGGATTGTAGGTGAATCTGGTTCGGGGAAATCAGTTTCGTCATTGGCGATATTGGGCTTGTTGCCCGATAGTATTTCGAGGGTTTCCAACGGAACGATATTATTCGAAGGAAAAGATTTAACCACTACTTCACAGAAAAACTTTAGGAAGATTAGGGGAAAACAAATCTCTATGATCTTTCAAGAACCGATGAGTTCGCTGAATCCGAGTTTGAAATGTGGCTATCAGGTGGAAGAAATTTTGATAGAGCACACGGACTTGTCTAAAAAACAAATCAAAGCAGAGGTATTGTCTTTATTCGAGAAAGTAAAACTTCCGGATGCTGAAAAAATATACGACAGTTATCCGCACCAAATCTCTGGCGGACAGAAGCAAAGGGTGATGATTGCGATGGCAATAGCCTGTAGGCCCAAAGTACTTATTGCTGACGAACCCACCACCGCACTTGATGTTACGGTTCAGAAAGAGATTATCAAACTACTGAAAGACCTGCAGAAAGAAACGCAGATGAGTATTATTTTCATCTCGCACGATTTGGCTTTGGTATCTGAGATTGCAGATAGAGTTTTGGTGATGTACAGAGGAGAAATCGTAGAACAAGGAGAAACCGACAAGATTTTTCACCATCCGGCGCACAATTATACCAAGGCGCTGATTGCTTCGAGACCCTCTTTAGACGAAAGACTCAGAAGACTGCCTACCATATCAGACTTCTTGGATAACACCACTACCACAGAAGTAATTACCACGGCAGAGCGCAGCAAACGCTTGGCGGGATTGTATGCCACAGCTCCGATATTAGAAGTAAGGAATGTGGACAAGATTTATTATTCACGGCTGGGTTTGTTCGGGAAGAAAGTGGGTTTTCAAGCCTTGAGAGATATTAACTTTAGCGTTTATGAGGGCGAAACTAAGGGATTGGTGGGAGAATCAGGTTCGGGGAAATCGACCATTGGCAATGCGATTTTGCAATTAGACAAAGCCACGAGCGGACAAATTTTTTATAAAGGAACGGATATCACATCGCTTACTGAAAAGCAGATGAAGGCTTTTAGGAAAGAGATTCAGATTATTTTTCAAGACCCTTACTCCTCTTTGAACCCAAAGATGACGGTAGGTAAAGCGATTATGGAACCGATGCAAGTGCATAAACTCTATGAAAACAACAAAGAGCGAAAGCAAAAAACCATTGAGCTACTAGAACGCGTAGGACTTTCGGCAGAGCACTTTGACCGTTATCCGCACGAGTTTTCTGGAGGGCAACGCCAACGCATCGGGATTGCGCGGACGATTGCTTTGCAGCCCAAACTCATCGTGTGTGACGAATCTGTTTCGGCATTAGATATTTCTGTGCAGGCGCAGGTGCTGAATTTATTGAACGAGCTGAAAGAGAATTATGGCTTTACGTATATATTCATCTCACATGACTTGGCAGTAGTAAAATATATGTCAGATAAAATATTGGTGCTCAACAAAGGGTCACTCGAAGAGGAAACCGAAGCAGACGAACTGTATAGCAATCCAAAAACAGACTATTCTAGGAAACTAATCGCTGCGATACCTAAGGGGAAGTAGTTTTGGTTTTGTTTAAGCGTGGATTGGTGGTTAGGGATTTGAGGTGATGTAGGCGATAGGTTTTCTGCCTTTTTGATTTTCCTTAAAAGCTTTTATGATTTGACCCTCACTAAATTTGCTTGTTTTCATTATGACAGTTTAAATTTAAAGTTACTAAATTTGAATTAAAAACCGTCCTATTTTTGGGGAAGCCTACAAACTAACCAAAACAAATCAAAATTTAGATTGGCTTAAAACAAAGCTATCGCTTTGTGAAAATTGATAATCTAGGAGAAAAACGTTTTTTTCTCACAGCCTGACGGGAAACGGCTTTGCGAAGGAGCGGATTAGAAAGACGGAACTTTCAACTTTGCACAAACGTAGCAAAACCATTTTTTTATTTGCTAATTTACATTTTTCAAAGCAAATAAAAAATGGTTTTTGCGGTAATAGAATTACTGTCGTTGAGTTATGCACTTAACCCGCTCTTTTGCAAAACCGATGTTGTGCGATGTACTTCTTCTTTTAATAGAATTTATCTAACATAGAATAGGTAAATCGCAAACTCAATTATGTTCAATAAATCTTCGTTGTTTATTTCATTGTATTTAATTTTTAAATCAGTTAGCATTTGTTTAATATTAAAATCGGCTAAATCAGCATAATCAAAATTTAACTTATTGAAGTATTGTGATTTATTTGATAAGGAAATTTCATTAAATAAATCATTTCTTAATGAACGAATGTAATCAATTCTTTGCTGATTATATTCCCAATTATTTGATATGAGTCTTTTCCTAATTTTTGTCTCTGTATTTTTTTTAGCAGATGGATTCCATTCATAAGCTAGTTCTGAAAAACAAATAAAATCATATGTCTCTTTTCTGTTATCCATAAATTTAAATTAACGATAATGTATTAGAAAATTTTTCCTCCATTGTCCTTAAATTTTTGCAGATATTTTTCTTTTTCATCTTTAAATCCCAACTGTTCATAAAGACAGGTAAGTTCCCAAAAAGTATATTCAGAGGAAGCACCATATTGTTCACTTATTTTAAAGGCTTCTATTGCTTCTTCCAATTTACCCTCGTCAGTCAAAATGTAGCCAAGATCTTCGGCGATTACATTTTTACTTGAAGAAATGTCTAATCCTTCTTTCAAAACATTAATTCCGATTTGCGGATTTTCTTTTGAATAATACAATTCATAATCGCCGTAACAATCTGAAGCTATTGCCGGAATTGCTTTCAGTTTTTTTTCATAGGCATTGTCAATTATGACTTTGTTGTTTATCATTCTGAAAACGAATTCGGATATTCGTTCGGGAAGACAAACATCAATAAAACAATTTTCTGTTTTATCACCTTGTATTAAAAATCCTTTAACGATAAGAAAATCCCCGTACATATCAGTGATTGCCGGATCCGGAATTATCTGAAATGCAGTTTTTTCTACTTGCCAATCAGAAATTTCTTCGGTTTCATAAAAATTTGTAACTCGGAATATCTTTGTTTCTTTGTCTGTAAATATTTCGGCAATAGTCATATTAATTGAGTTTTTATTCAACAAAATATATTTCTAAACTACCATCTTCCCATTGTTTAAGGATATACTCAGCACTTAAAGAAACAAATTTAATTTTCGCATCAATAATTTCCTTTAATCTTTGCACAGCAAGTTCTTCATCAATAGTTAAGTAATACAATGCAGCCCAAGATGCTACTCCTAAATTTGGGTCATTTAATATTGGTTTTAAATTAATTAGTTTATTATTTTTTTTTAAAAAACCAGCTGCCTTATGGATTATACTAACATTTTTATTTAATTCTTTATGATTCTCCTTTCCTTCCAATTCTGTGTACCTTATTGAAGCAGTATAGAATTTTTCAAGAGCGTCTTTATCATCTTTTATATTCATATTCTTTAATTTTATTAATTATACCAACCATTTTCTTTCAAAATTCGCA
>CAZRCB010000140.1:0-4203 GCA_964598455.1 uncultured Flavobacterium sp. | reverse complement strand
CTTCTAGATAACCGTGGTCTATAAAGTAGTTGCGCATCGCATTAAACAATTTGGTTCTTTTGACGAAAACCTCTTTTACATGCGGATTCACAACCAAATCCACATAACGCATTCTGTAGCGCAATTCTGGGTCTACAAAAGCATCGTGGGTATTTCCGTCAACATCTGTTTTGGGTAGCGGTAACGGGCGCAATGACTTGCTTAAGAGTGTAAGCGAAGTGATTCTGACAGATTGTTCGCCTACCTTAGTCAAAAACAATTCTCCTTTAATCCCGACGAAATCACCAAGGTCGATCAGTTTTTTGAATACTTCGTTATATAAGGTTTTATCTTCCGTAGGGCAAAGTTCATCTCTATTGATATAGAGTTGGATACGTCCATCGCTGTCTTGAAGTTCAGCAAAAGATGCTTTCCCTTGAATTCTAAAACTCATAATACGTCCTGCCAAGCATACCTTTCGTCCTTCAGAGAAATTTTCTTTTACCTGTTTAGAAGTCTCACTCACAGGATATAACTCAGCTGGATAAGGATTGATTCCCAGCTCTCTTAATTTGTCTAATTTTTCTCTACGGATAATTTCTTGTTCTGACAGTTGCATAATGCGTTAATTTTATAAAAGTGCAAATATAAGAATATTAGGATAGCTAACGAAGTCTTTATTAATCTATTCTGACTTAGATTATATTGTAATACAGTGATTTTACGATTCCGTCAGAAAGTCCGATTTTAGGCACGAATATGTGGTTTGCTCCACTCCACTTCATTGCATTCATATAAATGCGCGTAGCTGGAATAATAACATCTGCCCTATCGGCATTCAGACCTAATTCAGTCACGCGCTCTTCATAACTCATATTGCTGAGTTTGTTGAATTGGAGTTTCATATACGTATAAGTCAAGGGTTTGTCTTGTGATTTCCCAGACATCTTAAAGAGCTTGTTGATATTCCCTCCAGAACCGATTAAACTGATAGTATTATAATGACTAGTGGCCGTCTTTATCCACTGCTCTATAGCATTCCAATCGGCATCGGCAACTTGGTTGTTCAAAAAACGAACCGTTCCCGCTCTAAAGGACTTAGACGTAATCATTTCTCCGTTTGAGAATAGTGAAATCTCTGTGCTTCCTCCGCCCACATCCACATAAAGATAGGTTTGGTCAGTTTTTATAAAGTCATGCAAGTCCGTCGACGCCACTATTTTCGCTTCCTCTCTTCCGTTTATGATGTGTATTTTGACTCCGGTTTCTTTTTTGATATGTGCCACTACCTCTTTTCCGTTAATAGCTTCTCGCATCGCCGAGGTAGCACAAGCCATAAATTTTTCAACCTTGTGTACTTTCATCAGTAATGCATAGGCTTTTATAGCATCGGTCATTCGCTCTATGCTTTGATCTGATATTTTACCCACCGTGAAAGCATCCTGACCCAACCGGACAGGCACACGCACAAGGGAACTTTTAGTGAATTGTGCTAGTTTTCCTTCTTGTTCAACTATATTCGTGATAAGCAGACGCATCGCATTCGATCCGATGTCAATAGCAGCATATTTCTTTATACTAATCATATTATAATTATATTTTTCTTAAAAATTCAACTCATAAAAAACCCATTTCAAGCCACCTCTCTTTGCGGCCTTTGCGTGAAAACCATTCATCATCTACATCAATCCACTCCCTCGCAAAGCACGCAGAAAACTTACAGCTAACAAACCAACTTTGCGACCTTTGCGTGAAAACCATTCATCAAAGACATTTACAAATTATTAACCACTCTATGAATTCCGTCTTTCAGTTGTTTAGTATTAAAATTAATAAGTAAGGCTAATTTTTTATCCGACAATCGCAGGTACGTAAGCGTCTGAGCAAAATGAACTGGCGCAAGGTTTTCAACTGATTTTATCTCTACAATAACTTTATTCTCCACCAACAGATCAATTCTATATCCAATATCTTGCCTTACTTCTTTGTAAACTAACGGCATCGGAACTTGTTTTTTTACTTCTAACCCAATTTCTTTTAAGTCATAGGCCAAAGCAGCTTCATACACTGATTCCAATAAACCAGGACCTAGTATATTGTGTAAATGCATTGCTGCACCAATGATTTTAAAGGATATTTCATTCTCATTTATCTTCATATGTATTAAAACTTATAAGCTGACTACCTTCGCTAAGGGATAAGCATTGTACTTTTAAAGCATCCCTATAAAATGTATTATCTCTGAGTCCTAAAGATATAATTAATCGCCTAAATAGAAACCATTTTCCAAAAATTATATATTCAAAAAATACAGAACACACTAGAGCAGTAGTTTGTGTTATAACTGCTATATCCTGAGTTAAATTATTTATCTTTGTAGGGATAAGTTCACTTTAAAATCTTTAAAAATGGCAAATACACCTTCTACTATGCTTCCGCTTCAGACCAAGGCACCTGATTTTTATCTAGAAGACACTAATTCTAACCAGTGGTATTCGTATAAGGATTTGAAGGGAAAGAAGGGAACACTAGTAATCTTTATGTGCAATCACTGCCCTTTTGTATTGCATTTGATTGAAGAGATAGTCAGGATAAACAATGATTATAGGGTTCAGGGAATTTCGGTTATTGCCATCAGTAGCAATGATGCTGAGAAATATCCACAGGATGCGCCAGACAAGATGACCGAATTTGCTTATTACTGGCGAATGGATTTCCCATATTTATACGACAAAACCCAAGAAGTAGCCCGTGCTTATGACGCTGCTTGCACGCCTGACTTCTATTTGTTTGACACCAATGACAGATTGGTCTACAGAGGTCAGATGGATGACTCTAGGCCTAATAACGGTATCCCTACGAGCGCTAGTGATTTGCGTAATGCCATTGATGGTTTGCTCTACAATCGATTGATTAACCCAAACCAAAAGCCGAGTTTGGGTTGCAATATCAAATGGAAGTAATTTAGAATTTTTTTCAAAATAAAAAAGCCGTCTCGATGTATATCAAGACGGCTTTTTCTATAAGATTAAGTAAAATTTTTGTTAGACGTTTATTTTACTTTGTTTACAATTGCTGTGAAAGCTTCCGGGTGGTTCATAGCTAAGTCAGCTAGAACTTTACGGTTTAGTTCAATTCCGTTTGCTTTTACTTTCCCCATAAACTGAGAGTAAGACATTCCGTGAAGTCTTGCTCCAGCGTTGATACGGGCAATCCATAAAGCTCTGAAATTTCTCTTTTTCTGCTTTCTATCGCGGTAAGCATAAAGCATTGCTTTTTCTACCGCGTTTTTAGCAACTGTCCAAACGTTTTTACGTCTTCCGAAGTAACCTTTTGCTTGTTTTAATACTTTTTTTCTGCGTGCTCTTTTAGCAACTGAATTTACTGATCTAGGCATAATTTCTTTGTGTTTTTGTAAGAGGTGCTTCTAATATTTCAAGAAATCTTAGGTACCTATTACAGGGTTATTAATTTGTTTTAACCAACATTGAGGTATTTAGTTTTGTTTGCCGAAGGCTGATTTTCCAAAGAAACTCAGACTTCCGACTCAACCAACTTTTAGATAAGTCTCAATTGTTCTTTAACGCTTCTCTCATCAGCTTTGTGAACAAGGCCAGTGTGAGTTAACGCTAGTTTACGCTTTTTAGATTTTTTAGTCAAAATATGACTTTTGTAAGCGTGCTTTCTTTTAATTTTTCCTGTACCGGTAAGCTTGAAACGTTTCTTAGCTCCCGATTTAGTTTTCATTTTAGGCATTTTTTCCTAGGTTTTATAAATATTACTTAATCTTATCTTATTTCGTTTTCTTCTTAGGAGCGATGTACATCGTCATTCGCTTTCCTTCTAAGACAGGCATCGCCTCTACTTTACCAAATTCCTCAAGGTCTTGTGCCAACCTCAGCAACAAGATTTGTCCTTGGTCTTTATAGATAATAGATCGTCCTTTAAAGAATACAAATGCTTTTAGTTTTGCTCCGTCTTTCAGGAACTTTTCGGCATTCTTTTTCTTAAATTCATAATCGTGTTCGTCAGTTTGAGGACCAAAGCGAATTTCCTTAACCGTAATCTGGCTCGATTTTGCTTTGAGTTCTTTCTCGCGTTTCTTTTGTTCGTAAAGAAACTTCTTATAGTCCATTATTTTACAGACAGGAGGTTCTGCATTGGGTGAAATCTCAACCAAATCCAGCTCTAGATCTTCTGCTTTTCTCAATTCATCATATATTA
>CAZRCB010000139.1:0-4235 GCA_964598455.1 uncultured Flavobacterium sp. | reverse complement strand
CAGTTCACTTATCAAACACTTAGATTATACGATTTGGTCGTCTCCAGTAGTTGGTCAAGGTCTTCAAGCCTTTTCTCCGCTCACTTTAGCACATAGAATTTATGCATACAATGCTATATCTGATGTATGGATACAAGCTACAGGTAATTTCACTCCGGGAATTGGATATATGTTCAGAGCTCCGAATGATTTCATCACTACTCCCTATAGCTATAACGGCGAATTTAAAGGCATCCCAAACAACGGAAATATTACTGCAAGTTTCAGTCAAACCGGACAATACCAAGGCATCGGAAATCCATATCCGTCTAATCTAGATATAGAGGAATTATGGATGTCAAATTCAGGTGTAGGCACACTTTATTTCTGGACAAATACCAATCCTTGGAATGGACAAGATGCATATACAGCCAATAACTGGGCTACCTATTCTTTTATGGGAGGCGCTACAGCTGCAGGAGGTATTCAAACGCCAATTGCATTTATACCCGTTGGGCAAGGTTTTGTAGCAGAAACAATTCCAACACTTAACTCAATTGTGTTTACGAATGCTATGAGAACAACTGATTCTGGTGTGTTTTTCAGAAATGCAGCAGAGGATAAATACAGACTTTGGCTAAACCTTTCAAACGCTACAAATGCGCTTAACCAAATCCTTATCGGATATATGGACGGCGCTACAGATGGGCAAGATTTCAGAATTGATGCTGAGATGTTCAACTATAACGGCTCCGCTTTGTATAGCTTGATTGAAAACAGCACTTCTAAATACACCATCCAAGGACGTGCTTTGCCATTTGATGATTTTGATGTAGTGCCTCTAGGATTTAGAGCGATGACTTCAGGAGCATTCACGATTTCGCTTTCAAACTTTGACGGAGTTTTCGCTCAAGGCCAAGACATCTTCTTAAAAGATAATTTGACGCAGACTGAGCACAACCTTAAAGATGGTGACTATAGTTTTGTGAGTAATCAAGGAGAGTTCGCTACTCGTTTTGAAGTAGTGTACAGATCATCAATGGATGTTACTACTCCTGAACTTGATACTGCTTGGGTTGTTTACGCTAAAGACAAAAAATTCTTTATCGAGACACAAGGAATTGACTTGAAACAAGTAGTTGTTTATGATATGCTAGGTAGACTAATCTACCAAAGCCAAGCAGAAGGTAACACGCACTCATTCACTAAAACAAGTGCAAACCAAGTCTTAGTGATCAAAGTTATGACTACAGCTGGTCAAGAGCTAACCAAGAAAGTAGCTAACTAGTTTGTTTATTAAAGGGATAAATTCTAAAGTAATACTAAGCCGCCTCGAGAATCGAGGCGGCTTTTTTATTGATGGAAATATGTCTTGATTAAGACCTTATAATAGGAGGAATAAAAACTTCGTTTAAAGCTTCATACTCATCTTCAAACTGAAGACACGAGTAGTCAGATAATTCGGGATACCGTATTGTTGCTTGGTGTAAACGTCTCTTACCCAAGTATTGGTAATAGCGTTTTGGTTGTTAAACAAGTTGAATACTTCTAACCCGATAGACAGTTCTCTAAAAACCTTGAGCCAGCCCGTTTTATCTTGAATCATATCCTGTGATTTATCCACAATGACATACGAAAAACCAATATCAGCACGGCTGTAATTCTTAAGCCTATTCTGATACACATAAGGATCTGCATACGAAGGCGAACCTCCAGGAAGTCCTGTGTTATAAACCAAATTCAAATAGACTTTCACTCTCGGAATATTCGGCATATAGTCTTGAAACAAAGCTCCGAATTTCAATCGTTGATCGGTAGGTCTAGAAATAAAACCTCTGTTGTCAATGTTCTCTTCGGTTTTTAAATATCCGAAACTAAACCAAGATTCTGTACCGAGAACGAATTCTCCGTTAAGTCGCGTATCAAAACCAATGGCATACGCCTCGGCATTGTTATCGGCGGCATACCTGATTCTTACGTTCTCTAATGTGTACGGATTCACATTGGTCATCGATTTATAATAGGCCTCAGAAATCAGCTTAAAAGGCCTATCCCAAAGCTTGAAACTATAATCGTGTGACAACACGTAGTGCATCGACTGCTGTGCTTTGACCTCTGGCAAAACTACGCCATATTGATTTCGCAACTCCCTATACATCGGAGGCTGGTGATACATACCCACAGACGCTCTGAAAACCATGTCTTGTTCCCAATTGGGTTTGATCGTAAACTGACCTCTAGGCGAAAAAACAATCTGACTCGTTGAGGCAATATCCTTTCCTGAAACAGTCCATTGATGCGAACGAACACCTAGATTATACCAAACTTCATTTGAACCAATCTGTCCTTTCCTGTTGATTTGCGCATACCCCGAAAGTCTGTCAATAGTAGTGAAATTAGTAGCTCTTACGTTTTGGTAAGGCACCAAAGGTCCTGTGTACGGATTATACGGCTGGTCATTCCCTGGGTAACCTATCGGCGGATTTAATGAAAACCCAGCAGAATCAATTACTTCCCATTCAACCAATCGGTCTCTAAGATCTTCTTTAGTATATTTTATTCCCCATTCAATTTGGTTTTTATCCAAGTAATGATAGCCTTTGAGTTCGATATTCGCGATAAGTGCGTCGAGGTTATTTCGCCCGTGGTTGAGCTGAGAGCCAATTCCTCTGGTGAATTCCACTTCTCCAAAATTCTCAGAACCGATATTGGTATCGACTTCTCCTAGCCTGTATTGGCCTAGAATATCAAAATATTCTTGCTCGGTTGCGTGATAAATAGAACCGATAAGCTTCAAGCTAAAGTTGTCATTGACCAAATAAGTGGTCTTCAACGCACCAAAAACCGTCAAGTATTCATCCTTCTCTTGTCCTTCATAAAAGACAGAAAGCTCGGTTGGGTCATCGATACTACCGAACTTAGTTTTCTTGACAAGTGGTTGATAATCGTATTTATTCGAAGAAATATTTCCTAAAAAACTAAACTGTAATTTTTTGTTTGGTGTAAAAGTAACATAAGTCTGAATATCGCCATAACGAGGTTTGAAATTGGTTTCTGTATCTTGACTGTTGACCAAAAGCGAGTTGTCTCTGTATCTACCTCCGACCAGTGCACCCCATTTTTGGTTTTTAGAAACGCCTTCAAGGGTGAGACCTCCGCCTAGAAAGCTGGCATTGGCACTCGCCCCAAAACGCGTTGGAGTGCGATAAGTGATATCCAAAACAGATGAGAGTTTATCTCCAAATTTGGATTGGAACCCCCCGCCTGAGAAATCCACGTTCTCGACCATATCGGTATTGGTGAAACTCAATCCCTCTTGCTGTCCTGAGCGAATCAGAAAAGGTCTGAATATTTCGATTTCATTGACATAAACAAGGTTTTCGTCGTAGTTTCCGCCTCTTACGTTGTATTGCGTACTGAGTTCGTTATTCGAATAAACGCCAGGAAGAGTTTTGATAATATTCTCCACCCCAGCATTGGCACCAGGAATCAATCGGATGGTACTAGGTTCGATATTTGTCACGCCTTCAATTCTTTTTCTACCTTTCGAATCAATTATAATCGCCCCAATTTGCTCAGAATTCTGACTTACGACAGGATTAAATTCGAAGTCTTCGTTGGGTTTAAGCTCGAGTGTAATCGAATGTGATTTATACGAAATATGAGAGACTAACAACCTGCCTTTGGTGTTTGCAGGAATGCTTAGCATATAAAATCCGTTTTGATTGGTGGTAGTAGTTTGGTCCAGAAAAGCAACCGTAGCTTCTGACACAGGCTGGTTGTTCTGATTGAGGATTACTCCTTTTATACGTGCTGTTTGTTGAGCAAACGCAAATAATCCGATAAGTGAAAGCAGAAATGTGGCTAGGTATTTATTCATTATTTTTTTTGAAGTCTAAAAAAATGAGTTTCAAAGATAGAAGAATTTCCGACATTATCTCTAACAATTATCTTGATTTCATTTCTCCCGTCTTTAACTTTTTGGTCTGCAAAATCGTGAACTAGCCTGTTAGTTTTGTAGTCATATTCCATCAAAATCCACTCGCCATTTAGATAGGCGTTATAAGTATCAATCCCAGAAGCATCGTCAGTAATTGAAACCTTCAGTACAGGTAAATTAGTTATCCATTGTCCTTCTGAGAAATTAATAGGGCGGATGCTTGGTGCAATAGTGTCTTGTGTCAACATAAACTGACCGGTATTTCTTGTATAGGTCTTGAATGAGTCATTCGTATAGCTAGTTTTGTTATATCTTA
>CAZRCB010000138.1:0-4261 GCA_964598455.1 uncultured Flavobacterium sp. | reverse complement strand
CGGAAGGCGCTAAAATCATATCCACTGGAGATGGCTGTCAGGCGAGAAATTAGCCTACAAAATTGTAGGTCGAAGAGAAGGAGACATTACCTCTGCGTATGCCGATACAACCAAAGCCAACCAAATGCTAGACTGGAAAACAGAATTGAGCTTAGAAGATGCTTTGCTTTCCGCTTGGAAGTGGGAACAAAAAATAAGAAAACAATAGTCGTAAAATCTACTTGAGATTATAAATTCCTCTTTATGAATAGGCAATGCCAATTCTGAAGAGGAATTGTTTTGTAGAAGCTAATTTCCCTTTAATCTCGTCCAGAGTTTGGCGAGTAATTCGCCTGCTCTTCCTCTAAATTTATTGGTTACTTCAATAGCTTGAACAGAATTATTGTCTTCTATAAGTTCATAGCTAAAAGAAAATTCAGGATTTTGCCTGTCTGCAGTGAGCAAACCAAAGCGAATATCATTTAAGAATAATTGCCCGTCTTTTTGTGTCATCAGCCACCAACCTTCAGAAATCCATTGGAGCTGTCGCACTACTTTTTCGTTTTGTATTGCGGTGAGTAAGTCTGCATTTTTCGGATAGAAATTAAAGGAAATAGCTTGGGTGTCAAAGAAGGAATAATCTGCTAAATAATATCCCGTGTCTGTTTCGATAATCGCATTCCAAAGAATAATATTCATCGGAGATGGTTTTGTTATTTTACGGTTGTAACTGATGTTTTCTTCCAACAGCCTTGCTTCAAATTTTGATTTGACTATTTGTTGTACAAAAACGGTAAATAGCAAATAGGTTGAACTGATGATTAGTCCCAAATTTGTCAAACTTTGTCTTTTAGGATTTGTTCGCTCATAACGCATCACCAGTAGCATACAAACCAAAAACGGGATAGTATATAAAGGATCAATCACAAAAATAGAATGCATCGAGAATTTGATGTCTAACGGGTAGAGTAATTGTGTTCCCCAAGTGGTAAAAGCATCTAATAGTGCGTGGGTGAATAATCCTAAAAACCAAAAAATAGTGGCTTCTTTGAATGTGATGTTGTTCTTTTTTTCAATTTTACAAAGCAACCCACCTAGTAGAGGTGAGAGCAATACAAAAAACAAAATGGAATGGCTGAAACCTCTATGAATTGCGATGGCTGTGATGGGGTCTAAAAGTTTGCCTACCCATACGTCTAAATCAGGAATCGTCCCCGCAATTGCCCCGTAAAGCAAGGCTTTATTCCCCAGCTTCTTGCCTAAAGTTTTCTCTCCTATGGCAGCGCCGAGTACAATTTGCGTGAGTGAATCCATTTTATTTCAGCTTTTTTACAGAATTTTTATGCAACCAGCCTTCTGTCCCGTTGAGTAGTTCGACTTTGTAGTAGTCATCAAGGGTTTCTAGCAATAGTACTTTGGTTCCTTCGTGAATTAGCATTATTGATTTTGAGTTCGACTTTGGTTCGCCTGTCAGCGATACAGATTCAGAAAAAACAATAGCTGGGTTATAGTTTTCGTTTTGTTTTTTCTCAAAAACAGCTATCATAATCGAAATTGCCGAGCCTAAAATAAACAAGATCATCATACCAAAGAAAAGTCTTTTTAGTATAATTCTAGCCATGAAATAATAGCCTACAAAAGCCAGTAATACCATAAACGAAAAACCGATGGCAATCTTTGCCCATACATTATAGTGATATACTGAAGTGAAGTCTTGTAACCACTCCGATAAACCTACTTTTGGCGTTTCTACTATCTCATCGATAGTCATGTTTTGAGCGAATTTTAGATTGGTTTTAACGTCTTTGTTGTTGGGTTCTAACAGCAGTGCTTTCTCGTAGTTGTATATGGCAGGTGCAATTTTGTTGAGCTTATAATATGCATTGCCAAGGTTGAAGTACAGTTCTACCGAGTGCTGCTCAGTGTTGAGTATTTCCTCATAGGCTTTAGCGGCTTCTTCGTAGTTTTCTTGCGTATATAGCTGATTGGCTTTGTCAAACGACGTTTGTCCAAAGATGAATAGTGGTAGCAGGAAAACCAATAATTGATATATTCTATTTGAAATTTTCATGTCTAATAAACGTATTAAGCTGTAATCAATTCTCTTGTCTATAGAATCTCATCCCTACTATTTGATTTGTTTTTCTAATTGAGAGATGGTCTTCACGGCTTTGTCATAGTCTTGATCTACTGATGCTGCTAGACTCGGTGCATAGCGCACTAATTCTGCGTTTTCTAAGAGTGCGATAAAGTCTTGTATGCTTGCTGGGTCTGCCTTTTTATCTGACAATAACTCTGATATTATTTCTTTACTCATCTCAGAAGTTTCGATCTTAAGTTTGGCTTTTAGGAAATTGTGCAAAGCTCGCTCTAGTGCTTCGTAGAACTTCTGATTGTCATTTTGGTTTTTCTTGGCTTGAGATAAATATTTCTTTGCCAATCTGTTCGTTGCTTTGAGTTTGTTACCCACCACATCGCCGTCGATTTGTTCTTTTTTGCGTTTGGCAAGTATAAGCAGCGGAATGAAAAGCAATGGTAAGAATAGCCATAAGAAGAAAGTTCTAGAGAACAAGAAATCTTCAGTCTTGACTGATTTTAGTTTAGTTTTGAGGTCTATAAACTTAAATTGAGTCTGTGGATTTTGTTGGTTATTCAAACTTGTGTCAGTAGCTACGGCAGCTTGGCCTGAGCTAATCGGACCGTCGATCATATCGATCAGAATTTCTTCTGAAGTCAGGGTTTTATATGTTTTTGAGTCCAAATCAAAATACGAAAAACTCATGGGTTTGATGATGTATTTCCCTTGAAATTGCGGAATAATGGTGTATTTGTCTGATTTAGAGCCACTCATCCCAGAGAGTGAGACATTGATCTGCTTTTTAGCGATAGGGTCATACATCTCTAGTGCACTGGGTACGATTGGTTTTGGTAAACCAAACAACTCTAAATTCCCTTTTCCTGAAATCACCACATCCATTTCAATAGCTTCTCCCTGTCGAACAGCTGTTTTATTGGTTGATACTTTAAAGTCAAAACTACCCACAGCACCTGAGAAATCTTCGGGTTTTCCGTTTTCTGGCAAGTCTTTTACGGTTATACTAGTAGTTCCGGTAGAAACTTTAGCGTTGGTACTTGAATAGACCCTTCTGCCAAAAAAATCCCTGCGGTTAGTAGGCACTTCAAGTGCCAGATTCATCGATAGTGGTGCTAAACTCAACCTTCCTGATTTCTGAGGGTACAGCACTACTTTCTTGACAATTACACTTGAATAAGTCTCTCCTTTATAGGTTTCAGATACGGCCTCATAGTCTTTGGTTTCTATGTTATGTGACCAGAAATCATTGTATTCAGGATTGTCGGTTGCCGTAAAATTACGTATTCCTAAACCTTCTTTGAAGTACAGTTTATACAAAACCGTAATAGGCTCGTTCAGATACGGATTCTGATTCGAAATCTGCGCAATTAGGTGTACGCTTTCTTCGGGTTCGATAAGTTGTTCTGTAGTGTCGTTAGGTCTTTGTACAGCATCAGTTACGGTGAGCTCTATGGGTTCTGTTTTATAGATTTGCCCATTGATGGAAATGCTAGCGCTACCAATAGTCAGTACGCCTTTTTTGGTTGGCTGTAAGTTATAGCCAAAAGATCTGTTATAAGAGCGTTTTCCATTAATAATCGAGGTGCTCACTTGTTGATAAGGACCGCCAATGATTCTGAAATTCTCAAATGCAGGTAGTTGAAAGTTATCGCCATCAGCATTCATAGCAAATTCCACTCGGACGTTTTCGTTGAGTCCTATTTTCGTACGGCTGAGTTTGGCTGAAAACTCAACTTGCGCAAAAGTAAACTGCGTTATTAGTAAAAATATGATGTATACTATTCTTTTCATTTGTATAGTGTAGTTGAACTATTTATTTGCTTAATCGATATGATGATTGATATAACAAACGCGGAGCTCGCCTCTTTACCAATTTTTGTCAGTTTGGCGGGGTTGCATCTTTTTCTGTTCTAACTCCTTTTGGTTTTGCACCCTTTTTTGAATTCCTTTTTCTTGATTTTCTACGGCATCAAGTAGGTTTTCGATATGTTGTTTTGGGATACCACTTTCTTTTCCTTCAGGCTTCTGGTCTTGATTTCCATCGGGTTTTTGATCTTTATTATCCCTCTGGTCTTGCCCTTTATCCTGATTGTCTTGGTTGTCCTGGTCTTGGTTATCGCCTCCTTTTTGGTTTTCTTTTTTCTTAAAGTTTTTCCAGAAATCAATAGCAGCTTCTGTTTTTTCTGC
>CAZRCB010000137.1:0-4389 GCA_964598455.1 uncultured Flavobacterium sp. | reverse complement strand
TAGTCAAACACGAGAAAGAACACATCTTAGAGTTTGAAAAAGAAGTGACCAAGCTATCAGAAGTGATGGAGTGTTTTCACGTAAGTGGCGATTATGATTATATTTTGAAAGTACAAGTATCAGACCTAGATGCTTTTCGAGAATTTATGATCACCAAGCTCACTGCTATCAAAAGCATCGGAAGTACCCAGAGCAGTATCTCGATAGGTGAGGTCAAGAATACTACCGAATTTATTCTTTAACACTCCAGAATATATCGTAAATTTGCGTTTCAATCTAGACAATGAAAATGGAAGAAATCCTTAAACAATTCCCCAATCTGACTGAAACTCAAATCAAGCAATTTGCAATGCTTGAAGATCTATACAACGATTTGAATTCAAAGATAAATGTCATCTCCAGAAAAGACATCGATGAGCTGTATACGCGACACGTACTACATAGCTTGGCTATTGCAAAGGTTCAAGAGTTCAGAAGTGGTGCCTATATCCTCGATGTAGGAACAGGTGGCGGTTTTCCAGGAATTCCACTAGCTATATTATTTCCGGATACACAGTTTTATTTGGTTGATGTGATTGCCAAAAAAATCAAAGTCGTCAATGAAGTAGCTGAAGCTATCGGACTCAAAAACCTAAAAGCAGAACAAAAAAGAGCAGAGTTAGTGCCGGGAAAATTTGATTTTATCATCAGCCGAGCGGTAACCAATATGCCTGATTTTGTAGAATGGGTCAAAGGGAAAACCAAAAAAGAAAGCAAGCACGCTCTAAAAAACGGCATACTTTATCTCAAAGGCGGCGATCTAACAGAAGAGCTTCAAGACTTTCCTGCTGCAGTTGAATATAACATTTCAGAGTTTTTTGATGGAGAATTTTTCGAAACTAAAAAAGTAGTTTACTTGCCTCTATAACCAAATAGCTAAACTATAAACTCAAATAATATAAATAAGAATAAATACTATGATGAACAAAAACACCGTTTTGGCCTGGGCAACATTTATCATGATTATAATTGGTCTGATTCTTATCGGGCTTGGAATTTTCAAATACCGTGAGGTCTCTGGTTGGGGCTTCGGAGCTGTAGGTGTAGGTTTTTTAGCTAATGCATGGGTATTTAATGCTCTGAAAGGAAGAGTATAATACAAAACCTAAATTATAGGCAAATCAAAAAAACACTAACAAAATCAATTTCAGAAGTATTCAATACCTATTTAATCTTTTTGAATTGGGTCTGAAAAATAAAAACAGTACTTTTGAAATCTAAAAATATTCGGATGAGAATTTTACTTTTAGGCTCAGGTGGAAGAGAGCACGCCCTAGCACATAAGCTAGTGCAAAGCAAGAAATGTGAAGTGCTTTTTGTGGCTCCAGGAAATGCCGGAACCCAAAGCTTAGCCACAAACATAGCAATCGGAGTCAATGATTTTGAGAAGATAAAAGCCTTCTGCATACAAAACACGATTGATATGGTCGTTGTGGGCCCTGAAGACCCACTAGTAAACGGAATTTATGATTTTTTCAAAAATGATGTTTCTCTAAAACACATTCAAGTTATTGGTCCTTCACAAAAAGGAGCAAAACTCGAAGGAAGTAAAGAATTTGCAAAAGAGTTTTTAGTCAAAAACAATATCCCGACTGCTGGATATGGTTCATTTACCAAAGAAAATATCGCTGAAGGATTTGCTTTTTTGGACAAACTAAATCCTCCGTATGTACTTAAAGCAGATGGATTGGCACAAGGAAAAGGCGTTTTGATACTTGAAGATTTACAAGAAGCAAAAGACGAACTTTCGAAAATGCTAGTAGATGCAAAGTTTGGCTCTGCAAGTGCAAAAGTAGTTATCGAAGAATTCTTAGACGGTATAGAACTGAGTTGTTTTGTATTGACTGACGGCAAAAACTATAAAATATTACCCACAGCAAAAGACTACAAGCGCATTGGCGTTGGTGACAAAGGATTAAATACTGGTGGTATGGGAGCTATATCTCCAGTTCCGTTTGCCGATGAAGTACTTATGCAGAAAATAGAAGAGAGAATCGTAAAACCTACGATTGCGGGACTTCAAAATGACAATATTGACTACAAAGGTTTTGTGTTTATAGGACTTATCAACGTCAAAAACGAGCCTTTGGTAATCGAATACAACGTTAGAATGGGAGATCCTGAAACTGAGGTGGTAATTCCAAGATTAGAAACTGATTTAGTCGAGTTATTTCAGAGCTTACACAACCAAGAATTAGATAAAGTATCATTATCAATAGACCCTAGAAGTGCCGTGACAGTAATGGTAGTTTCAGGTGGCTATCCAGAAGACTATCAAAAAGGAAAGGAAATTACAGGTATCGAAAACATAGAAGACTCTATCGTTTTTCATGCGGGCACAAAGTCAGAAGACAATAAAATCCTGACTAATGGCGGTCGTGTAATAGCTATGACATCCTTCGGCACCGATTTCAGAGAAGCACTAAAAACCTCTTACAAAAATATTGATAAATTACATTTTGAAAATATGTATTATAGAGAAGACATAGGTTTCGACCTATAAACTTCTAACAGAGCTATGGCAAATATATTTACACTACCCACCACACGAAGAATACTCACCCATATCGGGAAGTATTTTTTGATGTTGAAAGAAATCTTCGTTAGACCCACAAAAGGTCGGTTTATGCGTAGCCTAATACTCAAAGAAATTGATGATTTGATTATCGGTTCGTTGGGCATTACCATGTTTATCTCATTTTTCGTAGGAGCGGTAGTAGCCATTCAGACAGCGCTGAACCTCACCAATCCGCTTATTCCAAAATATCTTATTGGTTTTGCAACGCGCCAATCTGTAATCTTAGAGTTTTCTCCTACTTTTATATCAATCATTATGGCTGGTAAGGTAGGTTCCTTCATCACCTCAAGTATTGGATCAATGCGAGTTACTGAGCAGATAGATGCTCTAGAGATCATGGGAGTCAACTCACTGAACTACCTAGTCTTTCCGAAAATCATCGCCATGCTTTTCTATCCATTTGTCATTTCTATCTCTATCTTCTTGGGGATTTTTGGTGGTTTTCTAGCAGGAGTTTATGGGGGTTATTCCTCTGCTGATGACTTTATGTATGGACTGCAAGATCAGTTTATACCCTTTCATATCGCCTATGCCTTTATAAAAACGATTATTTTTGCGCTTATATTAGCCACTGTTCCTGCTTATCACGGCTATTATATGAAAGGTGGCGCACTGGAGGTCGGCAAAGCCAGTACTACCTCATTTGTATGGACCAGTGTAGTAATAATTCTGGTTGATTACTTACTAACACATTTACTTCTGAACTAATGATAGAAATTAAGGACTTAAAAAAATCTTTTGACGGAAATGAAGTTCTAAAAGGAGTTTCAGCACAATTTAAGGCTGGCCAAACCAACCTTATCATCGGTCAAAGCGGTTCCGGAAAAACTGTTTTGCTAAAAACCATGTTGGGTATTCACACCAAGGATAGTGGTATTATCTCTTTCGAAGGAAATAAAATATCAGAAATGGATAAAGACCAAAGAAGGGAATTACGTACTCAAATCGGTATGGTTTTTCAGGGAAGTGCGCTTTTTGACTCGATGACTGTTGAGGAGAATATTGCTTTCCCCTTAAAGATGTTTACCAAAAAGACTTCTAAAGAAATCAGAGAACGTGTAAATATCGTAATCGATCGAGTAAAACTTGAAGATGCCAACAAGAAAAAACCCTCAGAGATTTCTGGCGGAATGCAAAAACGTGTCGCCATAGCAAGAGCAATTGTCAACAACCCAAAATATTTGTTTTGTGATGAGCCTAACTCAGGTCTTGACCCAAAAACAGCCATCGTAATTGATCAACTGATTCAAGAAATTACTAAAGAATACAATATAACCACGGTGATCAACACCCACGATATGAACTCGGTGATGGAAATTGGAGAAAGCATTATTTTTCTTAAAGATGGGGTTTTAGCCTGGACCGGAAATAGCGAAGAAATCTATAAAACAGACAATGAAGCTGTTGTTGACTTCGTATATTCGTCAAATCTGTTCAAAAAAGTAAGAGAAGCCTATCTCAACTCGCTGCCTAAGTAAAATCCACAAATCTTTCTGAATCAACTTCTGATGCCTGTACAAAAAACAAAAATAATTGGAGTAATGTCAGGAACTTCGCTCGATGGAGTAGATCTTGCAGAACTTGTTTTTTCAGAAAGACAAGGAAAAATACAGTTTGAAATTCTCAAAACGAAGACTGTTGCGTATAGTAATCAGTGGGTTGAAAAACTCAGAAATAGCATCAATTATTTTGTAGGAGAACTAGAAATCCTAAACCAAGATTACACAGAGGTTTTAGCAAACATCATTAGAAGCTTCATTTCAGAAAATAAT
>CAZRCB010000136.1:3120-4406 GCA_964598455.1 uncultured Flavobacterium sp. | reverse complement strand
AACTACTATCACGTGCCTACTCCGATGACTGATTTATTGTATAGATCAGCTGTAGAACAAGGACAATTACTCGATGCTTTTCTTACGGTAAATACCTCTGAGCGTTTAAATTTCTCTGTTTCATATAAAGGCTTGCGTTCGGTTGGCAAGTATATTAACGCTGTGTCGAGCAATGGAAACTTCCGTTTGACCACGAGCTATAGATCTGAAGGTAATCGCTATGTGGGCAGGTATCACGTGACAGCTCAGGACTTCGAAAATGGTGAAAACGGAGGTATTGTAAACATCGATGATTTCGAAAGTGGCAAAGCGCCTTTCACAGAACGTGCACGACTTGATGTGTTCTATAAAGATGCCACATCCTACTTAGAAGGGAGAAGACTTTTTACTGATCAGAGCTTCAGAATTAATAAAGAAAAGGGTCAGAACAACTTGTCTGTTTCTCATAGATTTTATTACGAAACCAAAGAGTATTCTTTCTCTCAAAAGACACCAAATGATAGGCTAGGAGCGCGTTATGTGTCGAATGATATTAATGATAGAACCAATTATAACCAAATGTATAATCGCATTGGGGCGTCTTATGAGAATGAAACGCTAGGTGATTTTATGTTTTTTGTGGATGATCACAGGTATAATTATTTTTATAACCGAGCGACCTTAAGCCAAGGGAATGTCATTATTCCGAATAAATTAAATGAAGCTATAAATTCTGTTGGAGGACAATATACTTACTACAAAAACAATTGGAAAGGCGTATTTTTATACTCTCGTTCGATAGGAAATCAGGATTTGTCTAACCTTGATTTATACGCTAGATATAAGTTCGACCAAGACAATACGATAGAGTTTAAACTTCAGAACATCAACAAGTTACCTAATGCAATGTACAATTTGTATCAGAGTGATTATGTGGGTTATAATTGGTCTAATAGCTTTAGTAACCAGAAAATTAATAACTTAGAGGTTCAGGCAAACTTGAAGTGGTTTGAGGCATCGGCTCAGTTTTCGAATATGAGGGATTATCTGTATTTCTCTAATTCGGCTACAGCTACTGACCAGTTGATTACTACGCCTAAGCAATATGGCAAGTCTATAAACTATATGGGCATAAAAATTGCTAAAGAGTTTCGTCTAGGCAAGTTTGCACTTGATAATACTGTACTTTATCAAGGGGTTTCTCAGAGTGATGATATCTTGAACGTCCCTCAGATTGTGACCAGACATTCGTTTTATTATTCTGATTATGTGTTTAGGAAAGCGATGTTTATCCAAACTGGTTTTAC
>CAZRCB010000136.1:0-3110 GCA_964598455.1 uncultured Flavobacterium sp. | reverse complement strand
GTGAATTACTTTACGGAGTACTATGCAGATAATTATAACGGACTTATCGGCGAGTTTTATGTACAAGACCAAAAGAAAATCGGTAATTTCCCGATGATTGATTTCTTTATCAATGCCAAAGTTTCGACAGCACAGATTTTCCTAAAAGCAGAACATTTTAATTCCAGTTTTACGGGGTATAACTTTTATTCAACGCCCAACCAGCCTTATAGAGATTTTATTATCCGATTTGGCATCTCGTGGAAGTTTTTCTCTTAAGCGAAGGATTTAAAAACTATAGAGTTTACTACAACAAATAAAATAAAGATTATGAAAACTAATTTATTCTTGTCAACCGTAGTTGTGTTAGCTTTAGTGTCGTGCAAAAATAAAAACCAAAACACTGAAGGAGTTACTACAACTGAAACTGTTGAGGTAATTGACGGACATACTTCAGAAAATGCACTGGATTGGGCGGGCGTGTATGAAGGTACTTTGCCTTGTGCAGATTGTGAAGGTATTGAAACGACCATCATTCTTAACCAAGACAAGAGTTTTACTATAACCGAAGAATACCTCAAAGAACCAAATTTAGTTATAGAGAGCAAAGGCACTTTTGGTTGGGACAAAGCAGGACAGATAATTACGCTTGAGGCAGAAGATGATTTGAAAAGAAACTATAAAGTGGTTGAGAATGCAATCATACATTTGGATAGCAACGGGAGAGAAATTCAAGGTGAACTTGCTCCGTTTTATAGATTGGCTAAAAAATAATCAGTTTAAGGGCTTGTTTAATTTGATAAATAAACCTAAGTATTAATAGATAGCGCAAATCATTTTTTTGGTGGATAGTTTTTTAGTGATACTACCGAAAAATGGTGCACCTTACGACAAAAAGTATTAAATTTGCAACTTAATTTTTTATAGATGATAAAGATAACATTACCAGATGGTTCAGTAAAGGAGTATCCGAAAGGAGTTACGCCTATGGAAGTGGCTAAAAGTATTAGTGAAGGACTTGCACGAAATGTACTTTCAGCTTTGTTTAATGATTCAACTGTTGAATCGGAGACACCACTCACGACCGATGGTACGCTTGTACTTTATACATGGAATGACAAAGAGGGCAAAAAAGCTTTTTGGCACTCCACTTCTCACGTTTTGGCACAAGCGCTTCAGGATTTGTATCCTGGCATCAAGCTTACGATAGGTCCTGCTATTGAAAACGGATTCTATTATGACGTAGATTTTGGTGAACACAAGGTTTCTGACAATGACTTCAAGAAAATTGAAGACAGAATGCTTGCTATTGCACGTGAGAAACACAACTTTAGTATGCGCTCAAGCACTAAGCAAGAAGCCTTAGATTTTTATAAAAAAGACAATAATCCATATAAGGTTGAGTTAATCGAAAACCTTGAAGACGGGACCATCACTTTTTGTGATCACGATAATTTCACGGATTTATGTAGAGGAGGACACATTCCTAATACAGGTTTTATAAAAGCTGTGAAAATTCTTAGCGTTGCCGGAGCCTATTGGAGAGGTGACGAGAAGAACAAACAACTCACTCGTGTGTACGGAATCTCTTTCCCGAAACAGAAGGATTTGACTGAATACCTAGAGATGCTTGAAGAGGCCAAAAAACGCGACCACAGAAAGTTAGGTAAAGAATTAGAGCTTTTCCATTTCTCTCAACGCGTAGGCCAAGGCTTGCCTTTGTGGTTGCCTAAAGGTGCAGCACTCAGAGATAGATTAGAACAATTCCTTAAAAAAGCACAGAAAAAAGCGGGTTACGAACAAGTAATCACACCGCATATCGGGCACAAAGAACTCTATATCACTTCGGGTCACTACGCCAAATACGGCGCTGATAGCTTCCAGCCCATACATACACCACACGAAGGAGAAGAGTTCTTGCTAAAACCGATGAACTGTCCGCACCACTGTGAGATTTATAAAGCAAAACCATGGTCGTATAAAGATTTGCCAAAGCGTTATGCTGAATTCGGAACGGTGTATCGTTATGAGCAATCAGGAGAATTACACGGGCTGACTCGTGTAAGAGGATTTACGCAGGATGATGCACACATCTTCTGTATGCCTGAGCAATTAGACGAAGAGTTTAAAAAAGTAATTGACCTTGTGTTGTATGTTTTCAGTTCGTTAGGATTTGAGAATTTCACAGCTCAAGTATCGGTTCGAGATTTAGACAATCCAGACAAATATATTGGTTCTGTAGAAAACTGGGAAAAAGCAGAAAGCGCAATTATCTCAGCAGTAAAAGACAAAGGATTGGACTATGTGATAGAAACGGGTGAAGCTGCGTTCTACGGGCCAAAGCTTGACTTTATGGTGAAGGATGCCCTAGGCAGACAATGGCAATTAGGGACTATTCAGGTTGACTATAACCTGCCTGAGCGTTTTGATTTGACGTATATCGGATCAGACGACAAACACCACAGGCCGGTGATGATTCACAGAGCACCTTTTGGCTCTATGGAGCGCTTCGTAGCTATTTTATTAGAGCATACGGCAGGAAATTTCCCACTTTGGCTGATGCCGCAGCAAGCTATTATATTGTCTTTGAGTGAGAAATATGAAATTTATGCAAAAAAAGTTTTAAATTCGCTAGAAAATCACGAAATTCGCACCCTTGTAGATAACAGAAACGAGACTATTGGTAAAAAGATTCGCGAAGCAGAGCTGCAAAAGATTCCGTTTTTATTGATCGTAGGAGAGGAAGAAGAGCGTACTGGTACGGTTTCGCTTCGTATTCAGGGACAATCAGGCAAAGGGAATACACAGATTACTGTAGATGAATTTGTGAAAATTGTAAGAGAAGAAGTGTCTAAAACCCTTTTGCCATTTCAAGAATAGAATACAAGAAAATCGTCAGTTTTAGCTTATAAACTACGATTACAAAATAAAACATATGTTTAACCTAAATTTTTAGAGCCATAGCAATAAGAAGTAATAACAGAGGATACAATCGAAGAGTAGAGAAAAAAGATCCTCACAGAATTAACGAACACATCGTACGTACGCCAGAGGTCAGACTCGTAGGTGATAACGTGGAGATGGGAGTACACAAAATAGCTGATGCTCTCAGAAGAGCAGAAGAATTAGAG
>CAZRCB010000135.1:0-4501 GCA_964598455.1 uncultured Flavobacterium sp. | reverse complement strand
TAAACATATCCTTTGGTTATTTTTAATGCTGTTGCATTTATTGGTTGAATCTATGATACTAAACAACAAGTTCCCGAGCATTGCTCGGGAGTTGTACTAAGAGTTTCAAGTACAATCAAACAGACTTCTTATGGCAAAAGCCTTAAAAGTAAATCTTTGAAGAAAGATTTGCCTCTTACTTACACTAAACACTATTACATAGGTAGCGAACGCGTAAGTGCCAAAACAGGCACGATGGATAAGTTGGGTAATTATTTATAATGAGTTTTTAAAACAGCAAAAACCCCTAAATTCATACGATTTTAGGGGTTTTAGTTCATTTTGCTTTTCAGCTAGCGGAGAAAGAGGGATTCGAACCCCCGGACCTGTTACAGTCAACAGTTTTCAAGACTGCCGCAATCGACCACTCTGCCATTTCTCCAATAAGTCGTGCAATCATTTCCGTATTGCGAGTGCAAATATAGAACGTTTTTTTATCTTTACAAATATTTTTTTAAATCTTTTTGTTCTCTTATTTTTTTCGGATATTTGGCCTGCCCAAAAAAACAACTACTTATGGATACTTCATTGATTTTTCAGATTCTAGCTTACTGTGTTCCAGCACTTATTACTGGCGGGGTGGCTTATTATTTTTTCGATCTACATATTCAAAACGAGGATAATCGTAGAAACTTTATGATTCGCAAAGAAAATCAAAAGCAAGCCTTGCCTTTGCGTATCCAAGCCTATGAGCGCATGGCACTTTATTTAGAACGAATAGAGCCTTCTAAGCTACTTATCAGAATTACACCTACATCTTCTGACAAAAACGAATACGAACAGCTGATTATCGCTCATATCGAGCAGGAGTTTGAGCACAACCTTACCCAACAGATTTATATGTCAGATAAATGCTGGATGGTGATCAATACGGCCAAAAGTACTCTAGTGCAAACCATTCGCAAAGCCAATATGAGCGATAAGATTGATTCGGCTAATAAACTAAGAGAAGTAATCCTGATGGACTTACTAGACAAGCCCTCACCAACGAGCGTTGCCTTGGCTTTCTTGAAAAACGAAGTGTCGGAACTTTTATCGGTATAGTTTTATAGAGAAATGCTGTTGTAGATGATTTTCTGCGGATTAGATTCTTATCCACATCACATAGTGTGTGCCTACATCCGGTATGTCAAAAGCTTCGCCAATGCTTTGGTAGCCCAACCTTTTATAAAAGCCAACGGCAGATGCTCTGGCGTTAAACCAAATGAGCTGAGTGTCTTTTGATTTCAGGAATTCTTCTGAATATTCAACTAACATTCGCCCGAAATTCTTTTTTTGGAATTTGTCCAATACCGCCATACCTCTAATTTGGTATTGGTTTTTATCCTCAAAAACAGCATTATTATTCTTGAATAGCGAAAGTATTCCTGCCTGTACTCCATCGGCATACAAACCGAAGTGAACCGTGCTATCTAGTGCGTCGCCATCAAAAAAACAAGTTTCTATAGCGCGATTAGGTCTTAAGACTATTTGTCGGACGGAATAAGTCTCTTGATATGGGATGGTTTTTATTTCTATGTGAATCATAGTTCTTAAAAAGATAAGTCATAAAGTTGTCCGAGAAGACATGGTATAAAAAAGGCTGCTTTTGTGAGTTGAGCAGCCTTTTTGTATTGAGGTTTAGAACACTTCACTTTCTTTTAGTTTCTCAGTATTGTCAACCAATCTGAGCTCTTCGATTATTTTGTCAATATTTCCGTTCATCACGCCATCAAGGTCATAAATCGTAAGTCCGATTCTGTGATCCGTAACGCGTCCTTGTGGATAATTATAAGTTCTAATCTTAGCCGAACGGTCACCGCTACTTACTTGTGAGTTGCGTTTCTTGGCGTCTTGTTCTTGTTTCTTAGCCAATTCCATTTCGTATAATCTCGAACGCAAAACGGTCAATGCTTTGTCTTTGTTTTTGTGTTGTGATTTCTCATCCTGACATTGCGCCACGAGTCCAGTCGGAACGTGAGTCATACGCACAGCTGATTTGGTTGTGTTTACGGACTGTCCACCAGGTCCAGAAGAACAGAAAAAGTCAATGCGCACATCATTCATATCAATATGTACGTCAAATTCTTCAGCTTCAGGAAGCACCATCACCGTAGCGGCTGAGGTGTGTACTCTTCCTTGGGTTTCTGTTTGAGGTACGCGTTGCACACGGTGCACTCCAGCTTCATATTTCAACGTCCCATAAACATCTTCTCCATTTACCGCAAAAATAATCTCTTTGAATCCGCCTGAAGTACCTTCGTTTACGTCAACGGCAGAAGTTTTCCAACCTCTGTTTTCGCAGTATTTGGTATACATTCTGTATAAATCTCCAGCAAAAATACTAGCTTCATCTCCTCCCGTCCCCGCTCTAATCTCGACCATGACGTTTTTAGCGTCTTCTGGGTCTTTCGGGATAAGCATAAACTTGATTTCCTCTTCTAGCTCGGGTAGCCTTTCTTTTGCTTCATCAAGTTGCATTTTTGCCATTTCCGTCATCTCGGCATCGCTGTTGTCTTTGATGATTTCGTTGGCTTCGACAATATTGTCTTGTAGGCTCAAGTATTCCTCTCGTTTTTCAACAAGCGCCTTTAGATCTTTGTATTCTTTGTTGAGTTGAACGTAACGTTTTTGATCCATAATGACATCAGGCTGAATAATTAAGTCCGATACCTCGTCAAAACGCTGTTTCACATATTGTAATCTATCTAACATTTGGTGTTTTTTAGGAGTGCAAATTTACGACTTTTTTCATACTTGCTCATAATGAGGCAAGTGTTTTTCTGTTAAGTCTTTAGTTGGGGTTGTTTAGAATTATATTTTCTATGGCATCTGCAATTTTTCTATCATTTGACAACCTCGGAATTTTATTCTGACCGCCCAATTTCCCGATAGATTTCATATAGTCTTGAAATCCGTGAATAGGTACTTTTGAGATTACAATTGGACGAAGGATATTTCCTGTGATTAGATCGTCGTAATATAAATTTTGCTTACGCATCTCATTATCAATATCTAAGGCAAATTTCTGGAGGTCTTCTGGCTCCCGCTCAAATTCTATAAACCATTGGTGATAAGGCAACCCGCTTTCAGGGTTTACTTGTGGCGCAACTGTAAACTCGTTAACGAGCACTGAAGTTCCATCGACTGCTTTTTGCAGGGCCAACTCTACTTCTTTGCCAATGACATGTTCTCCAAACGCAGAAATATAGTGTTTGATTCTTCCAGAAACTATAATTCTATAAGGTTTTGTAGATACAAATTGGATGGTATCGCCGATATTATACCCCCAAAGTCCAGCATTGGTTGAGATAATTAGAGCGTAATTCACACCTACTTCAACTTCACCGATAGTATAACGTTTCGGATTCTCAGTAAAAAACTCGTCGGTTTTGATGAATTCATAAAAAATACCGTTTTTAAGCAAAAGCAACATTCCCTTGTCTGTTTGAGAATCTTGGTAAGCAAAAAAACCTTCAGATGCAGGGAATAATTCAATGCTATCTACTTTTCGTCCAATCAGGCTTTCGAATTTCGCTCGATAGGGTTCGTAATTCACACCGCCATAAATAAACAGACTAAAATCCTTAAACACTTCAGATATCTTCTTTCCTGTTCGTTGATGGATTCGCTCGAAATACATCTGAACCCAGGACGGTATCCCAGAAATCAAGGTCATTTTCTCCGGCAAAGTTTCTTCTATAATGGCATCTACCTTGGTTTCCCAATCTTCAATACAATTGGTTTCGTAAGACGGCATTCGGTTTTTCTGTAAGTATTTAGGCACATAATGCGCCACGATACCTGATAATCTACCGAATTTAATGTTATTTTTTTCTTCTAAAACAGGACTTCCTTGCAAGAAAATCATCTTGCCGTCAACGAAATCTGTTTTTTGAGTTTGGTGAATGTAATGCAGAATGGCATTTCTAGCAGATTGAATATGCGTTGGCATGGACTCTTTGGTAAGCGGAATATATTTTGCCCCTGAGGTCGTGCCCGATGTTTTTGCAAAATAGAGTGGTTTGCCTTTCCACAATACGTCTTTCTCACCTTTGACAACTCTATCAATATAATTCTTCAAGCCTTCATAATCTCTAACCGGAACTTGTTTTACGAAGTCATCATAACTTTTGATTTGATCAAAATGATGATCTTTTCCGAAAGCAGTATCCTTAGCTGCATAAATGAGCTCTTCAAAAACTTGTTGTTGCGTCTGCACAGGGTTTGTAGCCCATTTTTGGGTTTTTTGGTATATCTGACGTGCAAATATTTTTGAAAAGTAGCTTTTTATAGACATTATTCGAAATCAATAAAGTTAGTCGGATCTATTGGTCGTCCGTTTTTCCATAGTTCAAAATGCAGATGTACGCCTGTAGAGTGTTTACCACTACTACCTGCAGTTGCAATTACCTCACCCGTTTTAACTATATCTCCTTCTGATTTTGTAATGGTCTCGCAGTGTTTATAAACTGACATCATT
>CAZRCB010000134.1:0-4560 GCA_964598455.1 uncultured Flavobacterium sp. | reverse complement strand
TCTTTCTCCGAATCAGTTTCAGACTCTAAATTAGATGTAAAGAAAGAAAAGATAGAACTGCCATATTTCTTATCAAAAGAGAAGTTTTCTAAGTAGTCTAGCTTGGTGTGGGGTGAGTGTTCGATAACCAGCATCCCTCCTTCTAGCAGAAGCTCGTTAGTCTCAATTATCTGGACAATTCTCTCAAATTGCTCTTGAGAAAAATCATACGGAGGATCGGCAAAGATCAGGTCATAACCTACTTTGCTTTTTTCTAGAAACGAAAAAACATCACTCTTAAAGGCGTTGATATCAAGTTCAAAAGTATCTGAGGTTTCTTTGATGAATCGAACACATCCGTAATCCAAGTCAACTGAGGTGATGTCTTTGCTACCTCGAGATCCAAACTCATATGAAATACTGCCGCTGCCTGCAAACAGGTCTAAGACACACAATTCGTCAAAGTGGTAATAGTTGTTTAGAATATTAAAAAGTGATTCTTTAGCCAAATCAGTAGTAGGTCTGATAGGCAAGTTCTTAGGTGCGCTAATGCGTCTTCCTTTGTATTTCCCTGATATTATTCTCACGATTGAAGCAGTACAAAATGGGTTAAGTTCTCATATTTATCAAGAGAGTTATGCTCCTGAACAACAGATATATCAAAAAGAGAAACGTTTCTGACATAGGTATATGCAACCTTAAAGAGTTCTCCTTCTTCTGCGATATGTCCTAATAATTTAAGGGTTACAAATTCTGGATTAATCTCTAATTGCTCAATAGTAAAAAGCAGGTAATAAGCGAAATCTTCTTTGGTAACAAAGTCAAATGAGTTATAGAACAATAACTTTTGATTTCTGATGACAATAATCTCGAATGATTTGTCGTGAAAATGCACAAACATCTGTTTGTCATCATCGTTTTTTGAAGCGTCTAGCAATTTCTCAACCAAAACACTCGAATGGTGTTTGTAATCAAAACTGTCATACACGTCAATCAAAAAATTATTGATATTCACATAAGGCACATACACATTGTTGATTTGGTAGTTTTCTAACGTGTCAAAAGCAAAGAAGTCTGTGCTGAAGGTCTTTATGTTGTATTGTAAGTAGTCGCCGAGATGCTCTTGGTCAAAGAGTGCTGTCGGAACAAAAGAAGACAAATTATTATTGTGCAAAACAAGGACTTGATCAAACTTCTGACTAAGCTCTGCATACTCAGAAAACGCTGTTTTATAGCATTCAAGTGTGTTATTAGGATTTTCAAATTTCGAAAAACACACTTCTTTAAGCATCAAAACTTCTTCTGATAGTAGATTCATAACAGCAAACGAAAAGCCACTCAACGAAACATTAAGTACAAGCTTTCGGTAATTTTTATCTGTTATAGACTGCATCAAAGACAATAATAATTTGTGTTCTTATTTTAGTATAAATTTTATTTCCCTAAGTTAGGTCTGATATCTCTATCATACATCTTATAGGCATCTTCAAGGATGTCAAGCGCTAAGTCTCTTCCTAGGAATTCCTCAACAATCACCACCTTGTTTTCTAATTTCTTATAATCTTCAAAGAAGCTGCGCAATTCAGCAATCGTGTGCGGAGGGAGCTCAGAAATATCGTTAATGTGATTAAATGACGGGTCTCCAGCAGAAACTGCTATAATCTTGTCATCTGCCTCATCGTTGTCCATCATACGCATCACACCAATAACTTTTGCTGGCGTAAGGCACATCGGTACAACTTTGATTTGCGAAATCACCAAGATATCTAGTGGGTCATTATCATCGCAGTAGGTTTGTGGAATAAATCCGTAATTGGCAGGATAATAAACTGAAGAGTATAATACTCTGTCCAAAATTAATAGTCCGCTTTCTTTATCGAGTTCGTATTTTGCTCTTGAGCCTCTAGGAATTTCGATAATACCCTTAACTACATCATTTTCGTCAGTCTTCGGGTTTACGTGATGCCACGCATTGAAGTATTGTTTCATTCTTTTTTTAATTAATTAATTTATGTTCTTTTGATTTATATTACAATTAGGCTTTAAGCGGAATATTCTGAAGTATTTCCAATACAAATTTCCAATATTTCTGCGCTGACGAAATGCTCGCTCTTTCGTCTGGAGAGTGCGCTCCTTTGATAGTCGGGCCAAAAGAAATCATATCCATATTTGGATAGTGAGTTCCTAAAATACCACACTCCAAACCAGCATGACAAGCCACAACATTGGGTTTTGTTTGGTTTTGTTTTTCATAGATCGATACCAATACGTCAAGAATCTCTGATTCCGCATTAGGTGTCCAACCCGGATAAGCTCCTGAGAATTCCACCTCTGCTCCGAAGAGTTCAAAAGCAGAGCGCAACGAATTTGCTAAATCATATTTCGAACTTTCTACAGAAGAACGCGTCAAACAGTGAATAGAAATCTGTCCGTCTTTGACTTTCACTTTGGCAATATTATTTGAAGTCTCAACCAAGTCTTCAAAATCAGGACTCATCCTATAAACGCCATTCAGCGCTGCATACACAACTCTGAGCAGTCCTTCTTGTATGCCAAGCTCCATAACAGCTTCAGGCAACTCGGCTTCTTCAATAAGAATCTCTAGGTTGGGTTCTGTCGTATTGTATTCGGCTAAAATATCGGTGATCATTTCCTGCATTTCAGCGTGGAAAGCATCTTCAAAAATTCCTGATATATTGACTTTGGCGTTGCTCTCTCTTGGAATAGCATTTCTAAGGCCACCTCCGTTTATTTCTGCGATTTGTAATCCGAAGTTAGCAAATCCGTCAAACAAAAGTCGGTTCATGATCTTGTTGGCATTCCCCAATCCTTTGTGGATATCCATACCTGAGTGACCTCCGTTCAAGCCTTTTACAGTGATGCTATACGCCAATGAATTTTCAGGAACTTCTTCTGTATGATAGGTTCTTGTCGCCGTTACATCTACTCCGCCTGCACATCCGATATCAATTTCGTCATCTTCTTCTGTATCTAGGTTTAAGAGGATTTCGCCCTCTAGCAAGCCTCCTTTTAGACCTAAAGCGCCTGTCATTCCTGTTTCTTCATCAATGGTGAAAAGTGCCTCAATGGCAGGATGTGGAATATCAGTACTTTCTAACACAGCCATTATCGTAGCTACGCCAAGACCGTTATCAGCTCCAAGAGTAGTTCCTTTTGCCCTTACCCAATCGCCATCCACATACATCTGAATGCCTTGGGTATCAAAGTCAAATTCTGTATCGTTATTTTTTTGGCAAACCATATCCAAGTGTGATTGCATCACGATTGTCTTGCGGTTTTCCATTCCAGCAGTAGCTGGTTTTTTGATAATCACGTTTCCAACTTCATCTTCCATCGTCTCCAGTCCTAAGCGCTTCCCGAAATCCTTCATAAAGGCGATTACTTTCTCTTCTTTCTTTGACGGTCGTGGGATAGCATTTAGGTCAGCAAACTTATTCCACAATTGTTTTGGCTCTAAATTTCTTATTTCTTGATTCATATATTTTGCTTTTAGCAATTTATTTTTGGAAAGCTACAAAGATACAATCCTCTACGCATATTAGAAAGTATATAGCCTTAAATATCGGATAAATAGCTAGGTTTATCTAGTGTTTTGCAGATAGCCAAACTTAGTGCTTTTAGCCCATTAAACTTAAGCGAGTTGACTTGAGTTTTGGTTCTGTTGCTTTAGTTTACTGTGGCTGCGTCCGTAAACGAAATAGATAAGCATTCCGATAGCTAGCCAAATCAAGAAGAATATCCAGTTTTTGAGACCGAGTTCAGCCATCATATAAAAACAACATAGCATACCGGCTAGCGGAATAAACGTCATTTTTCTTACGATACTCAAAATGGTCATTCCTACGAATATAAAGATGAAAATCCACATCGGAATTTTATGCTTAAAGAGCTGCCAGCCTGTTTCGTATTTCTTCGCCTCATCTATATCAAATGATGCAACTGACTCTTTATAAACATCAGGAGTTAGAGAGCCTAAGTATTCTTCTATATGCAAGACAGCAACGCTATTAGAAGCTTCAATATCAGCTCTTACTAGAGTTAGTTCTTCTGGTGTCAAGCCCGATACAAAGTCAGAGGCTTGAGCAATCTGAGGTTTATTGGTAAAGAAATCAGCCGTTTCAGTTCTGAAAAAGCTAAATAAGATAACGCAAACAGCTCCAAAAACTACTGGCATTACATAAGCAGAGTTGATATAAGGAACTTTAAATGAGCCTCTTGGACCATTCTTATTGCTCTCCAACCTTAACACGCCGCCGCAAACCATTACAAAAGCAAATAAAGTCCCAATACTACAGGCATCAACCACCATTTCTAAATCGGTAAACAATATCGGAACAGCCACTACAATTCCTGTGATGATGGTTGCGTATGAAGGCGTCTTATATTTTTTATGGATTTTAGAAAAATTCTTAGGCAATAATCCGTCTCTACTCATAGTCATCCAAATGCGGGGTTGCCCTAATTGGAAAACGATAAACACGCTGGTCATCGCTACCACAGCACTGATAGCAATCACACCCGAAAGCCACTGTAGGTCTTCTATTTTCGTAAATACATACG
>CAZRCB010000133.1:0-4565 GCA_964598455.1 uncultured Flavobacterium sp. | reverse complement strand
ATAAAGTTATCGGAAAACCTGAGGATTATGGAGATGCTTTTGTAATTTTGAAGGAATTGTCTGGTCAAACCCATCAGGTGATCACATCGGTTTGCTTGAAGTCAGTTTCTAAAACAAAGGTGTTCAATGTCACCACCAAAGTTACTTTTGCCGAGCTTACAGATGAGATGATAGAATTTTATATAGAAACCCACAAACCATATGATAAAGCGGGCGCCTATGGAATTCAAGAGTGGATTGGGCTTGTGGGTATTGAGAAGATAGAAGGTTCGTATACGAATGTAGTAGGCCTTCCAACCGAAAAATTTTATAAAGAATTATTATGCTTCATAGTTTAAACATTAGTTTTTTTGACAAATACTTCACTCAGATTATAGCCACCTTGGCTGTACTGATTGTATTTATTATCCTCAGAGTCGTTACCAAATCATTTATAAAAGGATTCGGCAGAAAGACCCATTTGTCTGAGACTCGTATGAATTTAGTTATCAAATACATTGACTTTTTAATCACGCTATTGGGAATAGTATCTCTGATTACGATTTGGGGAGTTAACGGCGAACAAATATTCCTTGTCTTATCCTCTGTGTTCACAATAATCGGAGTGGCGTTTTTTGCACAATGGTCGCATCTGAGTAATATTACTGCGGGAATAATTTTGTTTTTCTCCTTTCCTTTTAAAATCGGTGATAGAATCAAAATG
Organism: uncultured Flavobacterium sp.; assembly: GCA_964598455.1. Classification (GTDB taxonomy): domain Bacteria; phylum Bacteroidota; class Bacteroidia; order Flavobacteriales; family Flavobacteriaceae; genus Flavobacterium. Next base: position 3,862 of record CAZRCB010000133.1, on the reverse strand, counting down.
TTAGACAAAGACTTTCCGATAGAAGGCGAGATTATTGATATCAAATCTTTTTATACGCTCATTAAAACACTAGATGGCGAAGAGATATCCTATCCTAATAATTTATTGCTACAAAAGGGAATTGCTATAATTGTCAACCAATATACTGACGAAAAAGAATTTACTGATTAAATAAATTCCTATCTTGGTGGCTTAAACGTAAATATTCTAATTATATGAGCAAAATAACCACCCTTCCGCTTTATGTCCGCGTTGCTTCTGTTTTAATTTCTCTTTCTATCCTTTTGGGTATATTCTATGTCGGGAAAGGCGTTATAGTTCCGGTATTGATGGCGCTGTTGTTTGCCATACTTATTCGACCAATAAGCGTATTTATGCAAAGAAAGATGCGTTTTTCAAATGTTTTAGCATCGATGATTACAGTTTTGCTTTTTGTGATTGTTATCTTAGGTGTCTTAACGTTTATTTCGTGGCAGGTTGGAAGTTTTTCAAAAGATTGGGCAACCATCGAAAAAAACATTACGTTGCACTTAGCAAACTTACAAAACTTCCTCAAAGAGACTTTTGGGTTTGACGAGAATGAACAGATAGAATATTTGACAAATGCAACAAGCGAGTCAAAATCAACTATTACGGGAATGGTAACTAATTTTATCCTTTCGTTTTCAGATACTATTTTCAACTTGTTTATGATTCCGATTTATATATTTTTGTTTTTGCTTTATCAGAACACCTTTATCACTTTTTTAGCAAAACTAGTCGGAATAAACAATCAAGAGGTCTTAAAAAAAATACTATATGACATCAAAACAGCTGTTCAGAGCTATCTGTTTGGTGTATTGATTCAGATTACTGCTATTGCGGTACTTACGGCTATCGGACTTACGATTGTAGGTGTAGAACACGCCATTTTGTTAGGAGCAATTACAGGTTTGCTGGGGCTTATTCCTTATTTAGGAAACGTATTAGCAGGTCTAATAACGATTTTTGCAACACTTACGGGTTCTCCTGATTTGTCCTTAATTTTTCAGGTATTAATCGTAACTACTGTCGTACAACTTATTGATAATAATATTACTGTTCCGCTTGTGGTGAGCTCTAAGGTAAAAATCAATGCTTTTACTTCAATTATCGGAATATTTATTGGGGGAATGCTGGCTGGAATAGCCGGAATGTTTTTGGCAATCCCGTTTTTAGCAATCCTAAAAGTTGTTTTCGACAATGTTCCATCGCTTTCTCCTTGGGGATACCTGATGGGAGATGAAACACCTAAAACTCCTCAATGGCATCGCAAAATCGCTGGTCTAACACCAGAAATTGTTGTCAAAGAAACAGTGATTGAAGTAAAAGATTCAGAAACTTCAATTCCGCCTGAAGAAGAAAAGGAAGATTAGTTTTTGTAGAAGATTCCAAAAAAAACATCTTTTTAAAGAAATATCCCATGGTTTTTTTGTACTTTTAAAACAAAAATCATGGAAAATCACCGTATAGTTTTCTCAGGAAGTGAGATCGAAGTAATCAAAGCTCGTTTGTTGTTAGAAGAAAATAACATCCCGTATATCGAAAGAAATGATATCCAATCTGGCATGACTGCGGGTTTCGGCACTATTGACCAAGCAGTTCATATTTTGGTTAACCAAGTTGATTATGATAGGTCTTTAGAGCTTCTAGAATCACTTAGATAACTCTTTTCTCTTCACTGTTATTATTTAACTTTATATTCCGCTCTATGTAACAACTGTTACTGACTGGCGTTTCTTTACGTCTTAATTTTGCATTAAAATATTAAGATGATGAAAAAATACTGGTTTACATTTTTGTTGCTGTCGGCAACTTCAGCGTTTTTCGCTCAACAACCCCTAGAGCTTCAGACAGCTATCAATTTGATGAAGGAAAACAATACCCAACTCAAAATTCAACAATACGAAATTGAGCTGAGTACTAATGAATGGTCAGAAACACTCTCTGGTTTTCTGCCTTCTGTGTCTCTTTCACACTCAGGGTTCTATACAAATGACCCTTTAAATACTTTTGGTTTCAAACTACAACAACAGATAGTTACCCAAGCTGACTTTAATCCTATGTTGCTCAATAGTCCCGATGCGATGCAACACTTCAATACCAAATTGTCTGTGCAGCAACCATTACTCAACTTTGATGTTTTTGTTGCTAGAAAAGCACTGAGAGAGAAAGTCAAAGCTGTAGCCTATCAAAAACAACATGCCGAGGATATGTTAGTGGTAGAAATCAAGAAAGTTTATACCAATCTTCAATTTTTATACGAAGCTAAGAATGCAATTGCCAAAGGAATCCTAGCCTATGAAGAGGTCTTGCGCAATACTCAAAATATGCAAACTCAAGGCTATGTCAAGCTATCTGACGTATTGATGGTGCAAGTTGGACTATCAGAAGTAGAAAATAGACAAATTGAAATAGACAATTCTATTGCAAGCCTATCTGACTATTTGTCTTGGCTGATGGGTGATAGCTCTATGGTGATTTATATGCCTACACAAAGCCTAACACAAACTCCACTTTTAGACAACAACACAGTCTTTTCTGAGAATAGAGCAGATATCTTAGCTATGAAAAGTGGTGTTGAGGCACAGCGCAAAATGCTGTCTATGCACAAACAAAGTTTGCTTCCGAGGTTGAATGCCTTTGGCGAATTTAACTATCAAGATAAAGATATCGCAGGTTTAGGAGCCAATGCTTATATGCTCGGAGTTTCATTGACTTGGGATTTGTTTAATGGGAATAAAACATTCAACGCAATCAAAAAAAACAAGATTAATATAAACAAAGCACAAACCGAAATGCAACTGTATATAGAGAAAAATAAATTAGAATTACAGAGAACTAAAAGAGATTTAGAAGCCAATCAAGCTAAGATAAACCTGACTTTAACTGCAAAAAATCAAGCTGGCGAAGCACTTCGAATCATAGAAAACAGATATACCCAAGGCTTAGAAAAAACCTCTGATTTATTGGTCTCTCAAGCAACAGAGCTAGAAAAGCAAGTAAAACACTTAGAGGCAATCAAAGACTATAATCTGTCTGCCATTCAAATTGAATTCTTAACCAATAAAAACTAATTAAAAATAAAAACTAATTAAATCTATACTAAGATGAAAAATAAAATATTAAGTCTTCCGCTATTCTCCTTACTTCTTGTAGCCACTTCTTGCTCAAAACCAAAAGGAACTAGTTTGAATGAGCACCCAGCTGTAGTTGTTGCGATACAAGAAATCTCTGAAAACCAACAAGGACCCTACATAACAGCAAGCGGAAAAATCGAAGCTGAAAACAGTGCGAATATTTCTACACGAATGATGGGTTATGTGACTGCAATAAAAGTAAAAACAGGACAAAAAGTAAGCAAAGGACAGCTTTTGGCAACTGTCAGCAGTGCCGATTTGCAAGCCAAAAAAGCACAGGCAGAGGCAGGTGTAAATCAGGCAACAACGATGTACAATAGTGCAAAAAGAGATTTTGATAGGTTTACCACTTTATTTGCTCAGAATAGTGCTTCCCAAAAAGAAATTGAGGATATGACTACCCATTTTGAAATGGCAAAAGCAGGTTTGGAAACAGCCAAACAAATTAAAAATGAAGTGATGGCTCAATTTTCTTATACAAATATTACAGCGCCGTTTTCTGGAATCGTTACAGGAACGTTCTTAAAGGAAGGAGATATGGCAAATCCAGGAATGCCGATTGTAAGTGTAGAAGGAGCATCTAAATTACAAGCAGTGGTAATGGTTTCAGAAAGTGAGATTTCTCATATAAAAAACGAAATGACAACCAATATTACCATTAAGTCTTTGGATAAAACCATAAAAGGAAAAGTAGTCGAAGTAAG
>CAZRCB010000132.1:0-4718 GCA_964598455.1 uncultured Flavobacterium sp. | reverse complement strand
AGGGTGATTGATGATGATTACGTTACCATTGTCAGGGGTCCAGTCCGAGAAAAGAACGGTGCCGTTAGCCACTGATTTCACAGGAGTGCCCAAGGGCAAGGCAACATCCACCGCATAGTGCTTCTCTTTCGGATTAAATCCATTTGTAATAAGTCCTTTGACTGGTGCAAATAAAACCAAGCCTACCTTTTGTTCTGCTTTTTCGAAGAGGTTGTATTTATCCTCATTAGCTACTTGTTCTCTTAGAATTGAGTCTGCCTTAGAGGGAATAAAATCTTTCTCGGATATCTTTGTAATTTCAGCTGCTATTATAGAGTCTTTGTTGATTACCTCCGATTTAACTTCGCCTAAGAGCACTTGCCTTATCGAGTTAATATACGCCTGATTATATTGCAACGCCTTCTGTAAAGAGTCCGACTTTAGGGTCAAATCCACGACTTGTTGGTTGAGTTTCGGAGATGAATACCCTGGAATATATTCTCTAAGAGAGGTAAAAGCAATGATGTAGGTTGTCAGTGTCAACATAAAAATAGACACTAACGTGATAATAACAAAAACATTCATCAGGTTTAGCCTCAAAGAAAAGGTTTCCTCAAAAGTATTTTCGTTAAGCAATACGATTCTGCTTTTATTAAACAGATGCTTTTTTAAGGACTTCTTTTTCTTAGCCATTCCTTTTTGCTGATTGTTTTACTTACAAATATAGATTTTTTGAGCAATAATTCTGCAAAAGCAACCTACATATTCCTTCTATACTGCCCTCCTACTTCAAATAATGAAGAGGTAATTTGCCCTAGTGAGCATACCTTTGTGGCTTCCATCAACTGTTCAAAGATATTTTGGTTTTGAATAGCTTTTTCCTGAACTAATTCTAGCTCAGCAACAGCTCTTTCTTTGTAGATAGCATTAAGGTTTTCCTTGGTTTTGATCTGGAAAAGTTTCTCTTCTTCTGTAGCGCGAATGACCTCACGCGGAATCACCGTTGGCGAACCTTTACTGCTCAAGAAGGTATTCACCCCAATAATCGGAAATTCTCCGGTGTGTTTTAGGGTTTCGTAATACAAACTCTCTTCTTGAATTTTCGAGCGTTGGTACATGGTTTCCATCGCACCTAGTACGCCTCCTCTTTCGGTAATGCGGTCAAATTCTAATAGAACAGCTTCTTCCACTAAGTCTGTTAGTTCTTCTATAATAAACGAACCTTGGATAGGGTTTTCGTTCTTAGCTAGCCCTAATTCTTTGTTGATAATCAACTGAATTGCCATAGCTCTGCGCACTGACTCTTCAGTAGGCGTAGTGATTGCCTCATCATAGGCATTGGTATGCAACGAGTTACAGTTATCATAAATGGCATACAAAGCTTGGAGCGTAGTGCGAATATCATTAAAATCAATCTCCTGCGCGTGTAACGAACGCCCTGAGGTCTGGATGTGGTATTTTAACATCTGCGCTCTTTCGTTGGCATTGTATTTATATTTCATGGCTTTTGCCCATATCTTACGTGCCACACGCCCGATAACTGCGTATTCAGGGTCAATTCCGTTAGAGAAGAAAAACGATAGATTCGGACCAAAATCATTGATATTCATCCCTCTGCTCAGGTAGTATTCCACGTAAGTGAAACCATTGGCAAGCGTAAATGCCAACTGCGTAATCGGATTGGCACCAGCCTCAGCGATGTGATAACCTGATATAGAAACCGAATAGAAGTTTCGGACATTCTTCTGGATGAAATATTCCTGTACGTCTCCCATAAGTCGTAAGGCAAACTCGGTTGAGAAAATACAGGTATTTTGAGCTTGGTCTTCTTTTAGAATATCTGCCTGAACCGTTCCTCTAACTTGAGATAGCGTTTGTGCTTTGATTTGGTCATAAACCTCTTGAGGTAGGATTTGATCTCCCGTCATCCCTAACAGCATTAAGCCCAGCCCATCGTTACCTTCTGGAAGTGGACCATTATAGCTTGGGCGCTCAAGTCCTTTGTCGTCGAACAGCTCTTTTTTCTTTGCTTCGACTAAGTGTTCTAAGTCGTTTTCTTTGATGTATTTCTCGCATTTCTGATCGATGGCAGCATTCATAAAAAATCCTAACAACATCGGCGCTGGACCATTGATAGTCATCGATACGGATGTGCTTGGGTGTGACAAATCAAAACCTGAGTACAATTTTTTGGCATCGTCTAAGCAGCAGATCGAAACTCCTGCATTACCGATTTTACCATAAATATCCGGACGGTGTCCTGGGTCATTCCCGTAAAGGGTAACCGAGTCAAAGGCTGTTGACAAGCGTTTGGCTGGCATTCCTTTAGAAACATAATGAAAACGTCTGTTGGTGCGTTCGGGTCCGCCTTCTCCAGCAAACATACGCGTCGGGTCTTCTCCTTCGCGTTTGAACGGATATAATCCTGAGGCAAAAGGAAATTCTCCCGGAACGTTTTCTTGCAATACCCAATACAGTATATCTCCCCAAGCTTGGTACTTTGGCAAGGCTACTTTTGGTATTTGTAAGTGTGAAAGCGACTCTGAATGGGTTTGAATTTTTAATTCTCTGTCTCTAACCTTAAACGTATATACCGGGTTTTTGTATTTATTTACTTTGGCATCCCACGTAATGATGACATCCCAATTGTATGGATCTAAATTGCGTTTGTACTTATCGAATTCGGCTAAAAGCAGTTTTGACAACTCTAAGTTTTCAGTGCCTTTGATTTCGATGCCCGCAGTAGTTAATTCTGGCATTGCTCCTGAAAGCGTTTCGATAGTCTTAAACATTCCGTAGAGCTTTTGTGCTACTTCTCTCTGCGTAATTGATTTTGCGTCATACAACTTGTTGTTTTCAGCAATCTCAGATAGATATCTAGTGCGATTAGGCGGAATCACAAATACCTTTTCGCTCATTTCTTTGGTAATCTCAAAGCTTGACTTCAGGTCTTTTGAGGTACGCTCTGCGATTTTATCCATGACCGCTTTGTAGAGTTGATTTGTCCCTGGATCGTTAAATTGAGAGGCAATAGTACCGAATACAGGCATAAGATCAGGATTAGTATCCCACAAGTTATGGTTGCGTTGGTATTGTTTTTTGACATCTCGAATAGCATCTAAAGCACCTCTTTTATCAAATTTATTGATGGCTACTAAATCTGCAAAATCAAGCATGTCGATTTTTTCTAATTGTGTAGCAGCTCCGAATTCTGGAGTCATAATATAGAGCGAAACATCAGAGTGGTCAATTATCTCAGTATCTGATTGTCCGATGCCTGAAGTTTCTAAAATAATCAAATCAAATTGTGCTGCTTTGAGCACTTGGATGGCTTCATCGACATATTTAGACAAGGCTAAATTGGATTGACGTGTCGCCAATGAGCGCATATAAACCCTTGGGTTATTGATGGCATTCATACGAATTCTATCACCGAGCAATGCACCACCTGTTTTCTTTTTTGAAGGGTCAACCGATACTAAAGCAATTGTTTTTTCTGGAAAGTCGGCTAAAAATCTACGCACGAGTTCATCGACCATAGATGATTTCCCTGCTCCTCCTGTTCCGGTGATTCCGAGCACAGGTGCTGATTTATCAGCTACTTTGTTATAATCAAAGACTTTTAAGAAGTCTTCCTCTCTGTTTTCAGCCAAGGATATCAGCCGGGCAATAGTAAGATCATCTTTATCGAGCAAGGCTTGGTACACATCTTTACCCTTAGGCAAAGTCAATGCAGGCGTAGGAAAATCTGCCTTTTCGACCATATCATTAATCATGCCTTGAAGTCCTAATTCGCGTCCGTCATCTGGAGAATAGATTCGGGTGATTCCATAATCCATCAGTTCTTTGATTTCAGTAGGCAGAATTACGCCGCCACCGCCACCGATAATCTTGATATGCTCTGCTCCTTTTTCTTTAAGTAGGTCATACATATACTTAAAATACTCGTTATGTCCGCCTTGATAAGAAGTCATAGCGATAGCGTTGGCATCTTCTTGGATGGCTGTGTTTACTACCTCCGTAACTGATTTGTCGTGTCCTAAGTGAACCACTTCGCATCCGGTAGCTTGAATGATACGTCGCATAATATTAATTGCGGCATCGTGTCCGTCAAAAAGTGCAGCAGCCGTAACTATCTTTACTTTATTTTTAGGGATATAAGGTGTTTGTTGTTTCATTTTTGAATCTGTTTTCTGAAAGCTTGCAATTTACGAAAATATTCAAAACTAATCGTTAATTATAAGCTTGCCCGTGTAATGTTGTGCAACATTTATGGTGTTTGGTGTGTTTTTGAGGATGACATTTCCAGTGCTGTAGATATTGCCTCTTATCTCATCTATCGGATGAAGAATCATATCATTTGAGCTTCTCTGGAAAATATCGATGGTGTTGACCTTGAAGTTAGGTGCTTCTATACGAGGTACGCCCGCCCAAAAAGCGATATACATCGAATTGGAAATTCCTGAAATCTTGAAATATGAAGCGTCATTGGATTGAATTGTCAGGTGATTTGATTGAATTTCTAGTTCAAACTCAGATGAAACACCTTCTTGATATACGCCTGAAGCCAATTCGATATGGTCAAAAGAGAGCAATTGATCTGAATGAACTTTATACTGAGACACCGAATAAATTTGGTTAAGCTCGACAAAAGTCACATAGGCTTTGGCTGAAGCATATTCTCTGAGCCAATTACAGTTTATATTACTTTTGATCACGAGTTCTTGGTCAATTACTTT
>CAZRCB010000131.1:0-4727 GCA_964598455.1 uncultured Flavobacterium sp. | reverse complement strand
AAAAAGCATTCAAAAATTTAGTTTACACTCCGAATGCACACACTGTTGAAATTGACCTAGGCAAAAAGAAAATCAGTGCTATCCTTCAGGATATCCAATTTCACCCAATTTCTGATAGAATTCTACACATAGACTTCTTCGAATTAAACAAAGAAAGAGAAGTAACTATCGAAATTCCTGTAAGAGTAATCGGAACTTCTAGAGGAGTATTAAGCGGTGGGGTTTTACGTCTTGCACAACGCAAGCTGAAAGTAAAAGCACTTCCTGACAACTTACCTGACTTTATCGATGCTGATATTACAGACCTAGAGATGGGTAACAAACTGTATATTACTGCACTAAAATCTGATAAATACACATTCCTACACCCAGACAACACTGTAGTTGCTCAAGTTAGAGTTTCTCGTGCTGCGCTTAAAGCTGCTCAAGAAGCTGCTGCTGCTGACAAAGCAAAAGGAAAGAAAAAATAATCTTTTTCAAAACCAATACCAAAAAGCGTCCAGTTATACTGGACGCTTTTTTTATGAATTTTAGTTTTTTTGCAAAAAAAACGCCTATCCGTTGGGATAAGCGCTTTCTGTCTAAATATCGGTGATTTCATTTCCTTTTTCATCAAAGAAATGGTATTCTAAAAACGTGTAAGCATCACGAGGTATTACTTTTATCCATTTTTTATGTTCGAAATACCATTTCGAACGAAGGGACGGAAACCCTTTGGTTAGGTATGCAGCCACAAACGGATGTACGTTGAGGATAATCTTTTTGTGATTCTGCACAATACTTTCTAAATCAGCTTTTATCTTGTTAAGAATCAAGATAGGAGCTTCAATTTCTCCTTCTGAGTTGTTTGGATCTTCTTCTCTTGTTTTGATAACCACTTCAGGACGGACCCTTTGTCGTGTTATCTGAATTAGTCCAAACTTACTTGGTGGCAAAATCTTATGTTTTGCTTTGTCATCACTCATTTCTTGTCTAAGCAAATCATATAGTTTCTTTCGATGTTCTGTGTTAGCCATATCGATAAAATCAACTACAATGATTCCGCCCATGTCTCTGAGTCGAAGTTGTCTAGCAATTTCTGAGGCAGCAATCATATTGACCTCTAATGCTGTATCTTCTTGATTGGTAGCTTTGTTTGAGCGATTTCCGCTATTGACATCAATAACGTGCAAGGCTTCTGTATGCTCAATCACCAGATAAGCTCCTTTGCTCATCGAAACTGTTTTCCCGAAAGAGGTTTTGATTTGTCTCTCTATGTTGTATTTCTCAAAGAGAGGAACCTCTTTTGATTGATAGAACTTGACAATAGATTCTTTTTCAGGCGCAATCTCATGCAAATATTCTTTGGTCTGATAATACAAATCTTCATCATCTACATGAATACCAGTAAACGTATCATTAAACACATCCCTAAGGATGCTTGATGCTTTGTTTACCTCTCCAAGTACTTTTGAAGGTTGGTGTGCTGTCAGAATGTGCTTACACATTGACTCCCACTTAACAATTAAGTTTTGGAGGTCTTTGTCTAACTCAGCTACTTTTTTGCCTTCAGCTACGGTTCTGATAATGACTCCGAACCCTTTTGGTTTGATTGATTGAATCAATCTTTTGAGTCTGTCTTTTTCTTCTTTGTCTTCTATTTTTTGAGAAATAGAAACTCTATCAGAAAATGGAATCAGTACGACGAATCTTCCAGCTAGTGACAACTCTGAACTTATACGTGGGCCTTTGGTCGAGATTGGCTCTTTGACAATTTGAACTAATATGGATTGATTAGAACTCAATACGTCAGAGATAGAACCATCTTTGTTGATCTCAGGCTCAAAACTAAAGTTTTTGAGCGAAAAGTCTTTTTGTTTACCTGTGCTTACAAGTTTTATGAATTTCATCAAAGAGGGCAAGTTCGGTCCTAGATCGTGGTAATGTAAAAAAGCATCTTTCTCATACCCTACATTCACAAAAGCGGCGTTCAGACCTGATACAGGTTTTCGGATTTTCGCAAGGAATATATCCCCTACGTTAAACGAATTGCCCGTATCCTTCTTTTCTTCTTCTTTGTGTAATTCTATTAGTCTCCCATCCTTTAATAAGGCAAAATCTACCGCATCAGAATCTGACCTAATAATCAATTCTTTATTCATTGCTGTAAATTTATATCCGTAGAAGTTCTTAAAAATTACTCTTGACTTAATTGTAGTTAGGTCAAGAGTAACAGAGAAAAAAATTCGTACAGATGAGTTATTTTATTCTTACAGGTATTTTACCCGTTAACATAAGCTATGTGATAACCTATGTATTTCTTCAAAGAGCTTTTAATAAAATCGAAAAAGTAGCTAAATACTACTTTTTCTTTTTGTGACGATTCGCTCTTGATCTTTTTTTGCGTTTGTGAGTCGAAATCTTATGTCTTTTTCTTTTTTTACCGTTTGGCATAATTTATAGTATTTCGGTTAATAAATAATTTTTAGTTCACAGGTACTTCTGTATTGTTCTTTACACTCTCAACAAACACCTTCGCTGGTTTGAATGCTGGAATATTGTGAGCAGGAATCTTAATTGTGGTATTCTTAGAGATATTTCTTCCTGTTTTCTCTGCTCTTGTTTTGATTATAAAACTTCCAAAACCTCTTAAGTAAACATTGTTTCCTGTCTCAAGAGAAGCCTTAACCTCTTCCATAAAAGATTCTACTGTAGCCTGTACTTCCGCCTTCTCTATACCTAGTTTCTCAGATATTTTCGCTACGATGTCTGCTTTTGTCATTTCGTTATGTATTATATTATAAAGTGTTACTTTTTTTTGGCTTGCAAATATACAAATTAAAAACCAATAGTTTCAAACATAATCTTCGAAATTTTAAGCCTTTAGCAGAACTATATCACAGCACTACTATTCAGGTTGTCAGACGCTAAAGAATAAATCGAAAAATAATTGTAGATTAAAGTCTAAAAGTGTAGTTTTGTGGATTACAATGCAAGTTATTTGTATGAGTGAACTAGTTAAGATAGTTAATGATTTAGAAAAGAAAATCAATAGAATGATATTGAAGGTAGAAGACTTGAAAAATAAAAATCAAGACCTACACTCAGAATTATCTTTCTATAAAGAACGATTTGGGCAGACGCAAGAGTATATTAACGACCTAGAAAAACAAATAGAAACACTCAAAACAGCTAACGCATTGCTTGGCAGTGACGATTTTAAACGAGAAACTAAGACTAGGATAAATTCAATTGTTCGTGAGATTGATTATTGTGTAGCACAACTCTCTGATTTATAATGGACGAAAAACTAAAAATCAAAATATCAATTGCAGATAGAGTTTATCCTCTTACTGTGGACTATTCTCAAGAAGAAGGGCTACGTTCAGCTTCTAAGAAAATTGATGCGATGATTAAGCAATTTGAACAAAATTATGCCGTCAGAGACAAACAAGACGTCTTAGCGATGTGTGCTTTACAGTTTGCCTCAGTAGTCGAACAAGAAAAAATAGACACAGAATCTGTAAGTGAAGAAACAAAAAATAAGCTCTTAGAGCTTAACCAACGTCTAACAGACTATCTCGAAGGTTCTTAAACATAAGCAAAACACTGCCTGCATTAGGATTTTATATTGATAAACTCAACACCTACAAATTAAAATAGGTAAATCTTTGTAGTTAGAATAGGCTGCCTTCGAGCAGAAATTCGACCTACAAGTTAGCCTAAAACTTGTCCTTTTCGAGTTTATTCAGTCCATCCTGATGCAGGCTTTTTTTTAATAATTTGACAAATAAATAAACCAAATGAACCCTATTTTATTGATAACCGGAGGACTTGCAGTGGGCCTCATCATAGGCTATGCTATTGCCAAATACATGGAGAAAAATAGCGCCGCAAGCTATCTAAAAAACAGCAAAAAAGAAGCTAATTCGATACTCAAAGACGCCAAGATTGAGGCAGAGTCAATCAAGAAAGACAAAATCTATCAGGCAAAAGAGAAATTCATAGAGCTTAAATCAGAACACGAACAAGTAATTCTGGGCAGAGAAAAGAAAATTGCAGAAGCTGAGAAAAGAACTCGAGACAAAGAATCTCAGATTTCAAACGAACTATCAAAATCAAAGAGGCTTAACGATGAATTAGAAGCCAAAACTATTGAGTACACCAATCGTCTTGAAATATTAGAGAAAAAACAAGAAGAGACAGAAAAGCTACATAAAAGCCAGGTTGAACAACTCGAAGCAATCGCAGGATTATCTGCTGAAGAGGCTAAAAACCAATTGATAGAAAGCCTAAAGAATGAGGCTAAGACCGAAGCCATGTCTTACATCCAGAATACACTGGAAGAAGCAAAGCTTACAGCACAACAAGATGCCAAAAAGGTAATCATCAATACTATTCAACGCGTAGGTACGGAAGAAGCTATCGAGAATTGTGTCTCTGTATTCAACATCGAATCTGATGACGTAAAAGGAAGAATCATTGGGCGTGAAGGGCGAAACATTAGAGCTTTAGAAGCTGCTACAGGAGTAGAAATCATTGTTGATGACACGCCAGAGGCAATTATCTTATCTTGTTTTGATCCTGTGCGCAGAGAAATCGCCAGATTGGCACTACACAAATTAGTGACAGACGGTCGTATTCACCCTGCCCGTATTGAAGAAGTTGTTGCCAAAACAGCCAAACAAATTGACGATGAAATTATTGAGGTCGGAAAAAGAACTGTTATCGATCTAGGAATTCACGGA
>CAZRCB010000130.1:0-4816 GCA_964598455.1 uncultured Flavobacterium sp. | reverse complement strand
TATATGTTGTTCTGTAATCTGTGAAGTATTAGTATATCCAGCAACCGCTGTACAACTTTAACGACCATCCTACCCTACCTCTCAGGACAGTCAACTGACCCCCCTCAGTAAAACAAGATAATAAGTAAGCCACCATTGACTTCAATCATCAACAGCCTATAAAAAAGCTCATAAACTAAAAAAGTTATAATTTCAATTTTCGATAAATAAGCTTACAACCTCTTGTAACAAGGTGTTTATAAATAGGATTTTCTTTTCATTTGTAACAAAATCTGATGACATTCGTCTTACTATTTGTAGTTCCTTATCTGATGAGTCAAAAAGAATTTTTAGCGTTAGTACTTCCTTATAAGCAAAAGGTGTTTCGGCTTGCCAAACGTTTGTTGACGAGCACCGAAGAGGCAGAAGACGCCACTCAAGAGGTTCTTGTGAAGTTGTGGAACAAGAATCAGGAGATCGAGAAATACAACAGCATAGAAGCCATGATGATGACTATGACTAAGAATTATTGCTTAGATCGCCTCAAATCAAAACAAGCATCAAATTTGCAACTCACGCACAGCAACTATTCAAACAGAGATAATTTAGAAAAGCATACAGAAGCCAAAGACAGGTTGGCTTGGGTCAGGAAAATAATCGACCAGCTGCCCGAAGCACAAAAGATAGTAGTTCAGCTACGGGAAATAGAAGAATTAGAATACGACGAAATTGCAGAAATAATGCAAATGAACCCGACCAATGTGAGAGTAACCCTCTCTAGAGCACGAAAAACAATTAGAGAACAAATGACTAAAATAAACAACTATGGAATCTCATAACATAAGACAACTTCTAGAGAAGTATTTTGATGGAGAAACCTCCGTAGCAGATGAAAGAATCCTGAAAGACTATTTCTCTTCAGATGCGGTAGCGCCTGAGTTTAGTGAATATAAAGACTTATTCGGGTTTTATGCCGCAGAGAAAACAGTGTCAAGCACAAAGGTTTTGCCAATAAAGAAAAAATCAAACAGCAGACAACTCATGGCAATCGCAGCTTCGGTTGTAGTGATCTTAGGGATAGGATTTACGTTATTGAAAACCCAACCCGAGACAAGCGCAGATTTAGGAAGTTTTGACGACCCTGAACTAGCACTTATCGTAACCCAAAAAGCCTTGGCACTGATCGGTGAAAACCTAAACAAAGGAAAAGAATCTATCTCATATCTAAACGAATACGAAGTTACTAAAAATAAAATATTCAAATAATCAGACCTTAAAAAAATAGAATTCATGAAAAAAATAATCATCACCCTACTGCTCGCCTGTGTGCCCTCAATCATTTTTGCTCAAAATATTTTTGACAAATTTGATGGTCCAGAAGAAATCACTGCCGTTGTCGTTAGCAAAAAAATGTTTGAGATGATGGGTAACGTAAAAACCAATCACAAAGACTCTCAGCAGTTCTTGAGTCTAGTAAAGACCCTTGATAACCTAAAGGTATTTACGACCTCAGACGCCAAGTACAGAGCGGATATGAGAACCACTATAAATAACTATCTAGGCACAAAAAAACTAGAAGAACTCATGCGCGTTTCTGACTCGTCGAGCAACGTAAAAATCTATGTCAACTCGGGCGGAAGCGCTACGCAAATCAAAGAACTACTTATGTTTATTGACGGTAAGACTGACAAGGAAACTACAATCATATCGCTCACCGGAAACTTTGACCTGAACAACATCTCAGCCTTAGTTGACAAAATGAACCTCCCTGGTGGCGAAGAACTAAAAAAGGCATCTAAAAAATAATCTGTAAAAGCTATACCTATGAAAAAGTTTATAAACCTCCCGCTGCTGTTTCTGTTTATACTGAGTTGCAACAGCAAGCCTAGCCTACAGAAATACATGGTATCAAAGTCCGAAGAACCTGATTTTTTCGCCTTAGATATTGGAGCAAGCCTGCTGTCAAACACTACAGATTCGCTGAGTGTTGAGGAAAAAGAAGCGCTAGATTCATTCAAGAAACTAAACCTATTGGCTTTCAAATTGACAGACCAGAACAAAGCTACGTATGCCATCGAGAAAGAAAAAGTAAAAACCATCCTCAAAGAAAACCCTCAGTATGAAGAGCTTTTCAGAGCGGGTTCAGGAGCAGAAGGCATAACGGCCTATGCTATTGGCGAAACAGATCACATCAACGAGGCTATCTTTTTTGGCAACCACAATGACCAAGGTTTTGTTATCGTAAGGCTTCTAGGAAAAGACATGAACCTCGGCAATCTAATGGGTTTTATGAGCCTGATCGGGAAATCTGATCTAGCTGAAGACCAATTGATGTCACTGGGGAAACTATTCAACAGCGATGAAATTTCTGAAGAGAAAACCTTGATTGACTAAAAATACATTCTTACTTTATTGAAAAAAACCCCAAAGAGATGAGTTAGCTCTTTGGGGTTTTTTCTTTTTGTATGTTTGATAGTAGAACCTATTTGATGTTATAAATCAGCTTGATGGTGATAGTGGCTGTTTTCTTTTTTGAATAGGTATTAAACGAGCCTCCCCAAGAATATTCCTCTGATGAATTTTGGGCAATAATCTGGAATACACCCAAGTCTGATTTCTTGAGTTTTCCTAGCTTTGCACCCGCATTATCCGCGATTTGCTCTGCTCTTAGCTTGGCGTCTTGCGTTGCTTGCGCAATCATCTTGAGTTTTAGTTCCGCTAATTTTGTATAATAATACTGAGGTGATTCGGAATACAACTCAACGCCTATATTGATGAGTTCCGTAACTTCACGCGATACATTTTCTATCTTCTCAACCTCTTTGCTTTCTACTTGAATGCTTTGCGTTAGTGTATATCCCGTAAAGACCTGAGAACGCACATTATAATTTTGGTCATAGGTATTCTCAAAATCCTTAGAGATATTCACAGATGAAAATATAATTTCACTTTCTTTTACTCCTTTAGAGATCAAATAGCTGCGGATGGCCTCACGATCCCTTTCGAGTGCGGCGTAAGCTGACTTTAGTTCGATGTTTTTCTTTGAGAACGTGCTGTTCCAGACGATCAGGTCAGAAGTAAAATCCGTACTCCCCAAACCCGTTACGCTGATGGTGTCAGCACTTGAATTTCTGTTCTTTATGGCATCTGACAAGAAAAAAGCAGATAGCACCAATGCCAATCCGAAGATAAAGGCTACAATATAATTTTTCATAAAACAATTTTATTTAGTAAGTTAACAAAAACTACCTTAACACAGGCCGAAACACACTAGATTAACCTCCGTTTTTTAAGAAATTGACAAACAAAGATATAGCTTTATTTCTGATAAATTAGCGCTAAGGTTAATTTAAAAACAAGGCTACTTTGTTTTTTGTCTTATATTTGTATGTTAAATAT
The DNA here is from genome assembly GCA_964598455.1 of uncultured Flavobacterium sp. Lineage (GTDB taxonomy): Bacteria > Bacteroidota > Bacteroidia > Flavobacteriales > Flavobacteriaceae > Flavobacterium. The sequence continues at coordinate 1,438 of CAZRCB010000130.1, read as the reverse complement.
TTAAGACTTGAGATGAGTGATTACCCGAAATTTGCGGTTATAGGAGGAGGAAGTTGGGCTACAGCCATAGTGAAAATGCTGAAAGAGAACCTTCCGGAAGTGGCTTGGTATATGAGAAGTTCAGAAGCTATAGAACACATCAAAGCACACAGACACAACCCTAACTACTTGACTTCTGTAGAGTTTGACCCTAACCGACTGCTGCTTACTACAGACATCGATCAGGCTGTCACCTATGCAGATTATATCATATTTGCAGTGCCTTCTGCTTTTTTGGCTACCGAACTTCAGAAACTCAGCGTTTCTCTAGAAGGCAAAGTAATCATCTCTGCCATCAAGGGAATTGTCCCAGAAACCTCGATGATTATTGGCGAACACTTTCACCAACACTATAACGTTCCGTATGAGAGAATCGCCGTAATCTCAGGACCTTGTCACGCTGAAGAAGTAGCCTTAGAGCGACTCTCCTACTTGACTATTGCCTCAGGACATAAAGAAGTGGCAAAAGAAGTGGCGAAATATCTGGCTAGTTATTTTATTAAAACAAAAATATCTGATGACATCGCGGGTACGGAATATGCCGCAATGCTCAAAAACATCTATGCCATCGCTGCGGGAATGTCCCACGGATTGGGTTATGGCGACAACTTCCAGGCACTACTGATGAGCAACGCCATCAGAGAGATGAAAAGGTATATCAAAAAAGTGCACAAGATGAAACGCAACATCAACAACTCCGCTTACTTGGGCGATTTGTTGGTTACGGGTTATTCGCTATTTTCTAGAAACCGAACCTTTGGGAATATGATCGGGAAAGGATATACGGTGAAGTCTGCCATAACGGAGATGAGTATGATTGCCGAGGGATATTACGCCAGCAAATGTGCCTACGAACTCAACCAAAAATTTGGCGCTAAAACCCCAATAATCGATGCGGTATATCAGATTTTATACGAAGGAAAAGACCCACGAAAAACCTTCAACAAACTAACCGATAAGCTAGACTAAATTTATTTTTTCAGGAATGCAGTAATGTGACCGAAGAGCTCTTGAGTATTTTCGAGGTGACTCATATGCCCTCCGTCTAAAGCGACAAACTCAACGGCAGTGTTTTCAACCTGTTTTTTAGTAGTTTCAAAATCCAATACCGGATCATCAGTGCCTAAGACCAACATAATCGGATAGGGCGCAAAGTGAAGCATCACTTCACGGTCGTCCCTGACTTTCATTCCCTCTAGAGCCGCTACTACGCCTTGAAGCGAGGTCTTTAGCGCTTGAGTCTTGACGCCTTCAATTTCCTCAGAGAGACGCTGTCTGTTTTTGTCTGAGAACAAGTTAGTAATTGACATTTTCACGAAAGTGGAGAAATTCTGTTTCACGGCTTGGATAGCTCTATCTCTATTTATCTTTTTCTCGTCAGAATCAGCATTCGAGCTAG
>CAZRCB010000129.1:0-4833 GCA_964598455.1 uncultured Flavobacterium sp. | reverse complement strand
AGCCTCTTAAAAACCTGAGATTCAAGACTAGCTTTAGTTATAGAACCCTAGAGACAGCATCGCCAACCTTTAGCCTAGATTATTATGATGATATGGGAAATATACAAAGCAAAACAACCCAATCAGAAGCCAGTTTTATCATAGACTATTCTCCAAACAAGAAAAATGTAGGTTACGGAGTAGAGCGCAGAGTAGTTGACAGACTCAACTACGGACAAGTATTTGCTACCTATTCCAAAGGAATAAAAGGCGTGCTAAACAGTGATTTTGAATATGATAAAATTCAACTTTATTACAAACAACCCATCACTATTGGGCTTGTCGGAAAAACCTACATAACCACAGAAATCGGAAAAACCTTTGGCGATGTTCCGCTAGGCTTGCTATCCGTGATTCCTGGTAACCAATCTTACTTTTCTATTCCTAGAAACTTTGATTTGGTAAACTATTACGAATTTATTACCGATAGATATGCAACGCTAAATATAGACCATCACTTTAACGGAAAAATATTCTCGAGAATCCCTTGGTTTAGAGACCTCAATTGGAGAGAAACCGCCGGATTCAAACTAGCTATCGGAGATATCTCAGATACTAACAGCGCTATAAATGCTTCTGGTATCGACTATAGAGCACCTAGAAAACCCTATTGGGAATATAACCTAGGTGTTGAAAATATCCTTAAGGTGATGCGCGTTGAGTTTATTTGGCGAGGAAGCTACAGAGATGCTCCTAACACCCATAACTTTGGTATAAAAGTAGGATTTGGAATCTTCTTCTAGTAGCGTCTATTTCTTTTTTGACTGTTTGCTGAGTACGAGATAACCCAAAGTTCCGCCGATAATCGAAGCCACAAAGATTCCGATTTTTGCCTGAACCATATATTCCTCCGTCGAAAAAGCCAATGAAGTTACAAACAAAGACATCGTGAATCCGATTGAAGCGAGTAAACTCAACCCAAAGAGATTTTTTGTATTCATACCTTCTGGAAAAGGAGTTACTTTGAGCTTAACTAACAAAAGAGTAAACCCAACTATACCCACTACTTTCCCTAACAACAAGCCTAGACCTACACCCAAAGCTACATTTGTGCTAAACAGTGTTTCCGCATCAATTGCTAACGAAACACCAGCATTAGCCAAAGCAAAAATCGGGATAATCAGGAAGGTCACAAAAGGGTGCATCGAGTGTTCTAAGCGCTGAAGTGGCGGAATCGCATCTCTAGTGTCGTTCTGAATGCCTTCGAGTATATGAAGCTGTTTGTTGGTCAATGTTGGGATGCTATCATCTGGGTCGACCGCCTTAAATTTGTTTAGATAATGTTGTATTTTAGTGATAAAGACATTCTCTTTGATTTTCACATCAGCAGGAATCATAAAGGCTGCCAATACCGCCGAAATCGTAGCGTGTACACCTGACAGCAAAAAAGCTGTCCATACTCCTACTATCCCCAATAAAGCATAGAATAAGATACTTCTGACTCCCATCTTATTACCTATATACATCAGCAAAATAAAGCCCATACCAATGACTAAGCTTATGAAAGAGATCTCTGAAGTATAAAAGAAGGCTATTACCATAACAGCACCTAAATCATCTACGATTGCCAATGCAGTTAAGAATATCTTTAGCGAAAGTGGAATTCTACTTCCCAATAAATACAAGACTCCAAGGGCAAAAGCAATATCTGTCGCCATCGGGATTCCCCAACCTTGATGCACCTCTCCTGAGGGATTCAGCGCCAAGTACACGAGTGCAGGTACAAGCATTCCTCCTACTGCAGCAGCTATTGGCAACATGGCCTTGCGAGGATTTGATAATTCTCCTGCAACGATTTCTCGCTTGAGCTCTAGACCTACAACGAAAAAGAAAACAGCCATCAACCCGTCATTGATCCAGTGGATAATACTGTACTCCAAAATAGGTTTTGAATCAAACATCAAACCTATCTTGTGATGTAAAATATCAAAATAAGTCTCAGACCAAGGTGAATTAGCAAAGAATAGCGCAAGAATTACACTGATTCCCAATACTATTCCTCCAGATTTCTCCTGTTGAATAAAACGCTGAATTGGAGATACTAATTTGTCGATTGGGTATTGTTTGGGAGTTTGCATATTTTTTTGTTAAGGTCGCAAATATAGGTTTTTATGATTTTTTGTCCAAGGATAATACAAGCCAAATGGTTGACGATACCTATAATTAACTTTTTTAATTATATAAAAGTAACCCAGACTTGAAATCCGATTGTGTTAATGTTTTTTTAAATCTCTTCACAAAGACGAACTGTTAAATTATTTGTTATACTTTTGCATTTGACAATTTAGTCAAACATTTAAGTTAAACAATTATGTCAGCACAAAAAAAGGAAGACGCAACCTTTGAGTTAATCTTAAACACAGCTAGAAACTTATTCTTTAAGGAAGGTAAGTTTAATGCTACAACTCAGGAGATTGCCGATGCAGCTGGAGTAAACCGAACGCTTATCAATTATTATTTTCGCTCTCGGAATGCGCTTTTTGACTTAGTTTTCAAAGAAGCGCAGAAAGAAGAGAAAGAAAAACAAAAGATTATATTCTATCAAGACCTGCCTTTCAAAGAGAAATTAGAGCGCTTTATGGATTACTTTTTCGAAGAGGCCAAAGAATATCCCTACAAAGAAATTTATATCGTTACACAGCTCAATCAACAGAACTTATACAGTCCGGAAGACAAAGAACACCACAATCAGTTGCTCGATAAATTTAAGCAAGAGATTCTAGCAGAGATGGAAAAAGGCAACATTCAGAAGATGAAGCCCATTCACTTTATCCTGAATTTGATTTCACTTATGTCATTCCCTACAGGTATGCGACCACTTATTCAACACGGTTTAGAGTTATCTGATCATCAATACGATCAAATTTTAACAGAGCGCAAAGAAGTTATTCTCAGAACCATTTTCAACAACTAAATATTCTTAATACATCTAAATCCACAACCTATATTTATGAAAATTTATCCTTTCAACAAACAACTGCTCTTGACTAGTGCGCTGGTTTTATTTAGCGGAGTTTTCGGATATTCCCAAGAAGAACTCTCTCTAAAAAAGGCTATTAATTATGCCCTTGAAAACAAAGCCGACGCAAACAAAGCTAGGCTCAATGTAGAAAAAGGACGCCATCAGATTGCTGAAGTTCGCTCAAGAGCATTGCCGCAAATCGGCGTTTCTGGAAGCCTTGTTCACAACCCTATACTTCAGGAAATGGCATTGCCAGGAGATTTCATAGGAATGCCAGGCGAAACCCTTATGGTTGCTTTTGGGCAAAAATGGACTGCTATTGGAGGAGTCTCACTACATCAGAATCTGTTTGACTACTCTGTATTTACAGGTCTAAAAGCCGCTAAAACTACTTTAGAGTTTTATAAAATCAACGAGCAACTCACTCAAGAACAAATCATTGAGGCGGTTGCCAAGAGTTATTACCAAATTTTTATTACCAAACAAAAACTCACTACCATAACCCAAACCTTAGAAAACACCCAACAAGTACAAAATGCTGTGCAAGGGCTCTTTGACAACGGATTGGCAAAAGAAGTTGATTTAGACCGTACCAAAGTAACCGTGGGTAACCTTCAAGCTGTCAAACAACAATTAGAGAATGCAGTGAAACTTCAAGAGAACTCGCTTAAATTCTTGATTGGAATGGAAATCAGCAATCCGATTGAACTCATAGAAGAAAACTTTGAGATCACTCCTGTATTGCTTGATACTCCCGATGTGAAACAATTGGTTGCTTTCCAACTTTTAGAAACACAAAAGAAGCTACTAGAATACAACAAACAAGCAACCAAAGCAGCTTACTATCCTACCCTTTCGCTTTTCGGGAATTACAACTACCAAGGACTTGGCAATGAGTTTCCACTTTCTGACAGAAAGCCTAGCGATGGCGTGTATTGGAGCAACTATGCTTCTGTTGGTTTAAACCTAAACATACCCATCTTCACAGGTTTTGCTACCCGCTCTAGAGTGCGCATGGCACAAAACCAACTGGACGTCTTAGAAGAGGATATGAAAGAAACTCAACAGGCACTAAACCTTGCTTTTGAAAATGCTAAAACCCAAATCAACAACAGTGTGATTACTATCGAAAATCAAAAAGATAACGTAAAGCTAGCACAACAGGTTCTAGACAATACACAAAACAATTACCTCAACGGAATGGCGTCTCTGACAGATTTAATCGAAGCAGAGAACGCACTTGCCGATGCTAAAAACAACTACTCTAATGCACTACTTGACTACAAAGTAGCTGAAATAGAACTCATCAAATCAAAAGGACAATTAAATTCATTAAAATAACCAAATCAACACCCTAGAAATGAAAAAAATAATATATATCATCATTGCTGTAGCACTTGTAATTTTGGCTGGATTCAAACTGATGAGCAACAAACAAAAACAAGCAGAAGAAACAGCTATCGTAGCCCAGCAAAACGCCTTTGTATCGGTGCGTGTGGATACCGTAAAATCAGAAAACATCAACTCAGAATACAGAGCAAACGGTAACTTTGCACCATTCCAAGACCTGAAGTTAGCTTCAGAAAGAGGTGGAAGAGTAATCAAGGTATTGGCAGAAGAAGGCAGCAAAGTAAGCATAGGCCAAACCTTAGCAATCATCAAAGCCGACCTCCAATCAGTAGAATTGCAGAATGCAGAAGCCGCTTATCTAAACGCGCAAAAAGATGCAAGCCGTTTTGAGAGCGCCTTTACTACAGGTGGTGTGACCCAACAACAACTAGACCAAGTGAAGCTACAACTGCAATCCGCTCAAGCAAGGCTAAATCAAGCCA
>CAZRCB010000128.1:0-4908 GCA_964598455.1 uncultured Flavobacterium sp. | reverse complement strand
CGAGACTGCAGCAAAAGCAGCCTTAGTTCATGGTTTGAAAACAGTGGAAGTTATTTTGAAGGAGATATTGTACGAGAAAAAACACCTAAGTTGTTGTTGTCTGCGGCTTATTCCTATAACGATAGAGCAAGTAAATCCAAAGGACAAACCGGTAAGAGACTGTTTGAAAAAAGAAATTTAAGTTCACTCTTTTTAGATGCATTACTAAAGTACAACGGCTGGTCTTTCCAAACTGCTTATATGAGCAGAACTACTAATAATCCGATTACGATTAATCCAGAAGATAGTTCTAAAATGGGATTTGTATATGTAGGAAATGGTATAGATTATCAGTTGAGCTATTTGTTTAGGAGTAATTACGAGCTTTCGGGCAGAGTTTCTACTCAGAAAATGCACAATGATGTGCTAATGTTAGCTCCTGATAAAAATCAGTATAGTTTAGGATTGACAAAATACATTTGGGAGCATTCCTTTAAAATGCAAGCAGAAGTTACTCTCGATGAAATGCACTATTTCAACGGACAAACCAGAAATGATTGGTATGTTCGCTTTCAGGTAGAAATAGGAATCTAATTATTTGCCAGAGCGAACTATCGAGGAATTCCTACACATAATGAGTCTATGGAGAAATCATTTTTTGAGAAATCACAAGATTTAGCGAGACAAATTCCCTACGGAAGAATTTCTACCTACGGAGCAATTGCTAGGCACTTAGGTATGGCCCGTTCTGCTAGAATGGTTGGCTATGCAATGAATGCCTCTCAGGCGATGGAAGATGTTCCAGCACATAGAGTGGTGAATCGTAAAGGTCTGCTAACTGGTAAACATCATTTTGGCGGTACAAATCTAATGCAGCAACTACTTGAGAGCGAAGGTGTCAAGGTGAATAATAATCAAGTGGTGGATTTCGAACTGCTTTTTTGGGATGAGTTTAAGTGAATTATAGGCTTCTCTCAAATCTAATTCATAGCGGATTTTATGAATTTACTAAGCCTACAAAATAGAAGAAAGCAGTATATTTACGGTTTTAATCTATAGTTTTGAGGTATTTCATACAACTGTCTTATTTCGGTAAAAATTATCATGGTTGGCAAGCCCAACCCAATGCTATTTCTGTACAACAAGAGCTAACATATGCCTTGTCTATTCTTCTGGGAATGACAATCGAGATAGTTGGCGCAGGGCGTACAGATAGCGGTGTTCATGCCAAAGATATGTATGCACATTTCGATTTTCCTAAAGAAATTGATACCGAGAATTTAGTCAAACGATTGAATTCATTTCTCCCAAATGACATAGCTGTCTATTCGATATTTAAGGTTGCTGACCAAGCACATGCTCGCTTTGATGCGATAAAAAGAACCTATGAATACAATATCCATCTTCAAAAAGATGCTTTTAAGAATGACTTTAGCTGGTTTTTTTATACAGAAGTAGATATAGAACAGATGAATAAAGCTTGTAAGATTTTATTTGACTATAGTGACTTCCAGTGCTTCTCTAAATCTAATACCGACGTATTTACCTATAATTGTAAAATATCAGAGGCCTTTTGGGTAAGGAATAATAATGATTTAGTGTTCACCATAACGGCAGATCGTTTTCTTAGGAATATGGTAAGAGCTATTGTAGGAACACTTATTGGAGTTGGTCAGCACAAGATCTCGTTAGAAGATTTTGAGGAAATTATCAAGAGTAAAAACAGAAGTAATGCAGGTTTCTCAGTGCCAGCACACGGATTATATCTTACTAAAGTAACTTATCCGTATTTGACAAACATATAATCGTCTATATATAATGAGTGAAAAACGTAGTAATAAAGAGATTTTCGCAAAGATAATGGTCTTTACTAAACCTTATAAATGGAGGTTTAATGCCATAATTGCATGGTCGGTTATGCTATCTGTTTTTGCTGCGCTTCGTCCTTATCTACTTAAACAAACGGTTGATGAGTTTATAGAGCCCAAAGATCAATACGGTCTTTTGATTTTTATGTCTTTTATGCTTATAGCGCTGCTTATGGAAGTGCTTTCGCAGTTCTTTTTTGTCTATTGGGCAAACTGGCTGGGGCAGGATATTGTCAAAGACCTTCGAAACAAACTCTTCAGGCATATCACCAATTTCAGAATGAAATATTTTGATAATACAGCCGTAGGACAACTTGTTACGCGTTCTGTTTTTGATATCGAATCTATTGCTAGGATTTTTAGCCAAGGGCTTTTTATGATTATAAGCGACTTGATGAAAATGACGGTAGCAATTGTGTTTATGTTGTATATGAATTATAAACTTACGCTTATCGTCTTGATAGCTATGCCTTTTTTGTTGTATGCAACACGTGTTTTTCAGAAAAAAATGAAAGGTGCTTTTGAGGAAGTACGCACACAAATATCTAGACTAAATTCCTTCGTACAAGAACGTCTCACAGGAATGAAAATCGTTCAATTGTTCTCAAGAGAACAAATAGAATACGAAAAATTCAAAGAGATAAACAACAAACACCGTAAAGCATGGCTCAAAAACGTTATGTATAACTCTGTGTTTTTTCCCATTGCAGATATCTTTTCGTCCATTACCCTTGGGGTTGTCGTATGGTACGGAGCGGGTGATATTATTCAAGGCGGAATGACAACTATGGGGGATTTGGTAACTTATACGATGTTAGTATCGATGTTATTTACGCCTTTGAGACAAATTGCCGATAAATTTAATGAGATGCAAATGGGGATGATTGCAGCCAATCGAGTGTTTGATATTCTCGAAGAGGATTTATCACAAAACAACGGAACAATTAAGGCTACGTCCTTAGACGGAGTTATCGAACTAAAAGACGTCAGATTTGGGTATAAAGAGAATGAAGAAGTACTAAAAGGAATAAACTTGTCCATAAAGAAAGGAGAAACAGTAGCCATCGTTGGAAGTACTGGGGCAGGAAAAACGACAATCATTAACCTGTTGAATCGTTTTTACGAAATCAATGAAGGCGAGATTCTTATTGATGGTATAAATATTAATGAGTACGAGTTAGGTAGTTTGCGTAAACAAATCTCAGTAGTTCTACAAGATGTGTTTCTGTTTGCAGATACAATATTCAATAATATCGCCCTATTTAATCCTGATATTTCTAAGGAAGATGTTATCCTAGCTTCAAAACAAATTGGGCTGCATGACTTCATAGAAAGCCTGCCCAATGCATATGACTATAATGTCAAAGAGAGAGGCGTGATGCTTTCTTCAGGACAACGTCAATTGATTGCTTTTCTAAGAGCTTATGTGAGCAAGCCAAGCATACTGATTTTAGACGAAGCCACTTCATCGATTGACAGTTATTCTGAGGATATGATTCAAAATGCCACTCAAAAACTCACTCATGGAAGAACGTCTATTATTATAGCCCATAGACTTTCTACGATTATCAACGCACATCAAATTATAGTGATGGACAAAGGTCAGATTGTTGAGAAAGGTACTCACAGAGAGTTACTCGAAAATGAAAATGGTTTCTATAAAAACCTATACGACTCACAATTTGCGCTCTAAAGTGAGTTAAGGAAGGAAACTCAACAACTCTTTACCTTTCCAGAGTAGAGAAGGATCAATCAAGATGATGCTAAAAACTCCGAGTATTATTAGTAGCTTTAGAAAACTGTGAGAGGCAATAAAATGAACCTTCTTCTTAGAGTTCCATAATAAAATCAAAAATAAAACCAATCCAAATAAGCTGAAATAAAAGTAAATGTCCATATAACCTACGTCAGCTTTTTCGATCAATATATATACAGGAATTACAGTCAAAACGGTCAGAAGGCTAATAATTCGCTTTGATGTTTGTTCGCCATACACCACAGGAATAGTTCGGTAGTTAATAGCAAAATCACCCTTGAGGTTTTCTAAATCTTTGACCATTTCCCTAATAAGGATCAGTAGATATAGAAAGATAGCGTGCGTGAATATAATAAAGTATTTGTGTTTATAATAGAGTATATTTAGAAGTTCCTCTTTTTGGTAGTAAAACAAAACTGCAAAAAACGGAAGTACTGCCAGCAACGAAGCCGTTACATTCCCAATAATTGGGTATTTCTTTAGTTTGTGTGAATATAGCCAAATCACAAATATATATCCAGAGAAAAATACAACAGATCTCCAGGAAATCAGAATCGCCATAGCCAGTACAACGAAGTTTAGGACAAAGTAAATCTTAAGGTGTGTTTCTTCACTTACAATTCGATCAATCTTTGTCTTTATTGGACGATTAATGAGATCTTTCTCACGGTCATAAAAATTATTGATAATATACCCGGAGGCAATCGAAAGTGTTGTAGCCAAAACGATGACAAACATGTAGGGATCAAGCAAAATAGAGAGCGCTCTGCGTTCCGGTGCCAGGATGAAAATAGCCGAAAGGTATTGAGCTAGAGCAATAATCCAAATATTATAACCACGAACGGCAGAGAATAAACTAAAAATCTTTAGTAAGACTAGTTTATTTTTTCTGTTTAGCATCTGATGTCATTTTGAATGTTAATCTCAATAGGTTGAGATAATGAGCCCTATAACCTAGGCAAGGAAAAGACCTATACTAAAACTGATAAACCACTTCTAGTTTGTGCTCAGCTAAGGACTTTTTTGCTTTCTCAAGGTCTTGAGTGAAACCTAAAATATAACCACCACCACCAGAGCCACAAAGTTTTAGATAATAATCATTAGTTTCAATTCCTTTTTTCCATAGTTCATGAAACTTCTCTGGAATCATAGGCTTGAAGTGAGCCAATACTACTTTAGAGAGTTTTTTTGTATTTGCAAAGAGTGACTTTGCATCTCCTTTTACGAAGTCTTCAACACAAGCATCAGTATATTTGATGAACTGTGTCTTAATCATTTTTCGAAAACCTTTGTCTTTAAGGTTTT
>CAZRCB010000127.1:0-4951 GCA_964598455.1 uncultured Flavobacterium sp. | reverse complement strand
TACTTGTGAATAGTCCAGTTGTATTCCAAGAAAGTTGCTCAGCAGTTGATAGCTTCCGTGATAGTATTCTCCTTCGAGTTTGTTGTAATAGCTGATATATTCTGGGGTTGCACAAGCTTTGATGATGGTTCCTCCGATTGGAATGCGAATACTAACTAGAATCATCTCATCTTTCTGGATACGAATATCGAGTGCTGGACTTATGAAGCCGTAATTTGTACTGCCTTTGATGTGTAGGGTGTTGAACTCAAGATTTGCTTGCTGGTTGTAGCTTGCTGCAATTTCTTTGGCGGATGCTTCAGTATCTGCAATTGTATTTGATACAATATGTTTTGATTTACAAGAAACTAAACTCAGGAAAAGTATCAGTACAATAATATTTTTTTTCATTATTTAGGGACTGTTTTTGTCAGTGATTCAATTTTTTTGAGGTATTTATCTTTTGATTTTTCGTCTCCAAGACCTTGATAAGCTTGCACGATTTGAATATAGAAATTAATTTCTAGCGGTTTGTCATCAGTCAGATAATCTAATCCTTCTTCTAGTGTTTTCTTTGCTTTGTCATAGTTCCTTAGCTGGTTTAGCGCAAGTCCGTTATAGTAATATAGTTCGGGTTGCAACGGGAATCGCTCTAGTTGGGAAGGAGTGATTCTAGAGATAACGTCAAAATTGCCCATTTCTGTATAAGAGCGCAGCAAAAGTAGTATGGTTTCTATGTTATTTGGGTCTGTTTTAAGGCTATTGTCAAAGTATTCAGCGGCTTCTCTCCAATTTTGTTTGTTGAAGAAAAATTTCCCTACTTCTTTAGACACGTCGATGCTAGGGTCGTTTCTGAAGTAGTTTACAGCCTTTTGTAACTCCTTGTCATACAGAGGGTTTTGATTTGCAAATATAAGGAATTCGTTGAGCACGCGATGTTTAATCTTATGGTCAATGCTTGTGCTTTCGAGTATGATTCCCATTGAGTTAATAGCTTTTTGAGGCTGATTATCTTCGAGGTAATACTTGAATAAACTCACGTGTGCCCATTCAGAGTCAGGGATGTTTTTGCTGAGCTGTTTGGCTGTTTCGAATGCTTTTGCCTCTTGATTGTTCTCAGAATATTGATATATAAGCGCGATGTAGGCTTGTTCGTTTTTTGGGTTTTTCTTGATTTCTTGTTCTAAACTACTGGTATCAGTTATGACTAGCCTATCCCTTTGGATTTGGAGTTTGTACAGTTCTCTATCCTTGTTGTTGAACGATTGTTGTTCTAGCTCTTCTATCAAAACTAGGGCTTTATCAAATTGATGGGTGTACATAAAAAGCGATACTAAGTCATCTTGAAATTCGATTTTTCTTCTATCATTAAAGCTAATGAGTTTCTGAACGACTTTGATAGACTCGGGATAATTTTTAGTTTGGTAGTACACATCATACAAACTCAGGTAGAAATACTTGTTTGTATCCTCTAGGGCAATTGCTTTTAGGATGTTTTCTTCTGCCTCAGTATATTTTTTCTGGAAGAGGTAATTGCGCCCAATCTCGTGGTATAACACCGCTTCCTTAGGTTTTAAGATTATAGCTTTTTGCAGGTTGTCGATGGCGCGATCATAGTTTTCGATTCCTTTTTGTTTTAAGGACTCATAAAACAACTCCGCAAATCTATCCTCCACTAGCGCAATACTATCCGGCTCAACCTGTTTGGGCTGGGCGAAAAGCGTGAGTGAACACAGATAAAATACGAAAGTTATTTTCTTCATTTTATAAAATTAACCTGACTGTTTTTTTATTGTAGAAAACAGTCAGGTTTGTGCAAGCTTACTATATTAATTCAGAATAATCACCTATACTCACCGATGTAAAATTGCCGTCGTATTTGGCGAAATTTCCAATCATCGCATTGTCAAGTTTTGCGTTTTTGATGGATGAATTGGTTTGTATCAGGCTATTTTTGATTTCACTATTCTCAATAATCGTTCCGTTTCCTACAGATACATTGGGTCCGATGGTCGAATTCTTTAGCACTACGCCCTCACCTATGAAGCAAGGCGCAATGATGCTGGAGTTCTCGTTGGTGAAATTAGATGAAGTCAAGTTTTCTCCGTCTGCCTTTAAGAAGCCCAACATCCTAGAATTGGTTTCTACAGTGACGTTTTTGTTGCCACAATCCATCCATTCTTCTACTTTTCCGGGTACGAAACGCAATCCTTTTTGTTTCATATTCTCTAAGGCGTCGGTCAGTTGGTATTCGCCTGATTTGATGATGTTGTTGTCTAGTAAATACTGCAATTCGCTGCGCAATGTCTCGCCACTTTTGAAATAATATATTCCGATGATGGCTAGGTCAGAAATAAATTGTTTGGGCTTTTCGACAAAGTCCGTAATTTCGTTGTTTTCGTTGAGTTGTACTACTCCAAATGCACTTGGGTCATCTACTTGTTTGACCCAGACCACGCTATCTGCTTTTGTGTCTAGCTCAAAATCTGCTCTGAAAAGCGTATCGGCGTAAGCCACAACTATAGGTCCTGACATAGACTCTTTGGCGCACATAATGGCATGACCTGTGCCTAAGGCTTCATTCTGATAATAAATAGTTCCTTTAGAACCTAACTTTTCGGCAATGGCAATCAAATCTTTCTCAACTTGCGCACCGAAGCTTTCGTGGATAATAAAAGCGATTTCGTCAATTTTCTGATTGATTACGCCTGCGATGTCTTCAACTAATCTGTGTACGATAGGTTTACCTGCAATAGGTATAAGTGGTTTTGGGATGGTTAATGTGTGTGGGCGCAATCGTGAACCACGACCCGCCATAGGAACTATTATTTTCATTCTTAATAAGGATTTTTAAATTAGTGTTTCAAATATACTTTAACAACAAGTGAAAACCAAAGAACGAGCGCGGAAATTATTTTTTTAGAAGAAAGAAGTAAAGAGCAAAGAACGCTTTGGGGATTTCTGATAGCTCATTTAAAATTCATTAGTATGAAAAATGAGTTGTACAAAAAAAGCCGATTCAATGAAGAACCGGCTTTTTGAGATTTATATTTTAGAAGCTTATTTAGCTACTTTTCTGCTGAACTCTTGTCCGTCAGTTGTAGTGATTTTAACAATCATTACCCCATTTGAATTAAGATTAGCAATGCTGTGCGTATTACCTTCTGCAGCGCTTTGGTAAATTACTCTACCTAGCATATCATAAACCACTACATCTTTTAAATCAAATGATTGTGTTTGAATATTGAAGTTATTGTCCTTTGCATAAACTACCCAAGTGTTCTCTAGCTCTGGCGTAGAAACACTCAATTCAGCTCTATACACAATTTCGAAACGGTTAAGGAATTCTCCTTCCGCACTTACAAAAGTATAATCAGCTTCTTTAAGGTTGTGTTGCGTTTGGGTCAAGTTGTCTTTTAAGAAGATATCTTGATTCTCAGCAAATATTCCGTCGATGTCAGCAATAGACACAGTATAAGTTCCTGCTTGGCTTACTTTTAGACCTAATGGAACTACATCGTAGTCATCAAATGGCATAGCACGACCTTGGATTGTGAATTTAGACTCTTCGTTATCGATTATGCTATAAAGAGCAGAACCATTCCATCCAAACATTTTAGCGTCAATTCCTAAGTCGAACGCATTTGTAGCACCATCCATATATCCTACAAGGATTTGGTTTAATTGTCCGTTGGCACCAGAGAAATTCAACCACATACGGTGTTTGTTTGTAGTAGCAGATCTAAAGAATACTCCGTTATCAGAGGTTCTCATAGTGTTGTCAAAAGTAACTGAGCTGAGTATGTTATCTGTTTCAACAACAAAACCTTGTCCTACCTCGATTACGTCTGTAGGTGTTTTTGATCCGCCAAAAGCCGCAACACCACCCGCAAGTGAGAAGGTAGCCCAGTTGTTAGCCACATAGTCTTGTGCTTGATTATCCCATGCATTGATGTTTGTCCAGTAGTATAAAGTAGCTGTTCCAGGGTTTGCAGCCCAGAATTGAGCAGTACTCATATTTGATGGATATGGGTTTCCGATTCCTTGGTAAACTCCTACGTTTGCAAAGTTAACTCCAATATTTCCGTTGTTAGGTACACCGTTAAACTCTCCGTTATAGATGTATGGAGTAGTTACGAAATCATTCGGAGCTCTGAACATATATCCTTTTCCTGCTTCAAAATTACCTGAAATTGGCTCCCAAGTATCGTTAGTAGTATTATAAGATGTTATGCGGTAAGCAAGAGTCTGTGGAGAGAAAGCTTGAAGGTCTTGACCTGCTACTGGAGATGACCAAGCAGTATAGTCTAAGTGCTTGATTAGTGAACTGTTTTTCTTAACTAACATATTTCCACCATTTACTGCGTCGTGTTCAATTTGAATGATGTTTCCACCATCTTCAAGAGTTGTAAATCCTTCATTAACAATACTACCTACAACCGTAAGTGTTGTTCCATCTACGATAGTAAGAGTTGCGTCAAGAGCAGTTATCACATCCTTAGCGTCAAGATTAGCTGAAAGTGTATAGTCTGCAGTAAATACAGCTACTTTAGTGTTGTCAGGTGTTCCGTTTGACCAAGTCATACCATCCCAAGTAGTTGATTCTACAAGTTTGTATAGCGCTAAGTCTTGTTGAGAACCCGTATAACAAGCAAATCGAGGTGAACTAGCGTTATACTGTAATCTTCTAGCAACTAAAGCAGCATTCGTTACTTTAACTACACCTTCTTCATCAATTACAATTGACCAACGTTGGTTATTAGCAGTTACAGCATTGACAGCTTGAACGTTGTTAGTACTCCCCGTATAAGAAACATATTTTTCTGTTAAGTTGTTGAAAATAGTATGGCCAGCTCCATCAGCATTGATTTCCCATACGGTTTCTACGCTAGGGTTTATTATAAAACCATGAGTAGCTTCAGCAGTTTCTCTATCGAAGAATGTTCCATTGTATGTATTTGACATTGCAAAA
>CAZRCB010000126.1:0-4972 GCA_964598455.1 uncultured Flavobacterium sp. | reverse complement strand
TTTTGTATGGGTTATGAGGTTTATTGATGTTGATTTTATTGGATGTTACTTTTGCTATGTAGGACTAGAAGTTATGTGCCTGAAAAACTTTTGAATTTTATGTTATTTAATAATCTAAAGGACAATCTTTATAAGTTTTAACGAAATGATTGTCCCCTTGAGGGGACCATAGGGGTGTCTTTGGATAATCACTAGGCTTCCCGATTAACTTCTAGTTTTTATGAATAGTGTCTGTTTGTTTCCTAAAGGGGACAGTTGATTGTTAGTTAATTTGGACAATTTGGACGGGTTCTCAATACAATTTGCTTCGTCTTTTGATAAAAAAACATACATCTATGCATGCATGTATAGTGAAAATCATATATTTGCAGTATAATTATGTGAATTAAAAGGTTAATTGTTATGAAAAAAAATATTCTATGCCTATTGTTTGTGATGATGGCTTGCTACGGCTGGTCGCAACAATACAGATATGTGAAAGCAGGAGCCACCGGTAGCGGTACTTCGTGGAGCAATGCTTCGGGTGATTTGCAGGCGATGATCAATGCCTCAGCTGCAGGTGATGAGGTATGGGTAGCTGCAGGTACCTACCAGCCGGCTGCCGGACAATGGTTCTCTATGAAAGAAGGCGTAAAGATCTATGGTGGTTTCCCCGCTAATAACGACAACGCTGGACTAGGAGAGAGAAACTGGGCTTTGCACCCTACTATTCTTAAAGGCAATGGAAATAGTGTGATTAGAAATATTTTCACTAGTACTAATAAGATGACCAACGCCTCTGTTTTAGATGGATTTACGGTTAGAGGTGGTTCAGGGAAGAAAGGGGCAGGTGGTATTCATAACCTATATGCTTCACCTATATTAGAAAATTTAACAATTTCGAACAATACCTCTAATAGTCCAACAAATGCTGCTGGTATTCAAAATAACAATTCTTCTCCAGTAGTTATAAACACACTTATTTCTGGAAATATATTAAAAGCTGGGACAATTATAAATACGGGGTCTTCAGTCTTAACGCTAATAAATGTTTCAATAATTGGGAATAATAGTGCTCAAGGACATGTACATAGCTTAAATACGTCAAAAGTAATTTTAAGAAATAGTTTAATTTTTTCTGGAAGTCATCCTTCTTTATTTGGAATTTATGAGGCTAATAATAGTTATATTAAAGGAATAACTACAACTGATGCAAATGATAATCTTGATGGAAGTGTTGATTTAGTTTTTGCAAATTATTCATTAGGGGACTATCGTCCTTCAGTAATAAGTCCATTGGTTGATGCAGGTAAAAACTCGTATTATGCAGGAAGTATCGTAGATGTTGGGGGTAACCCTAGAATTCAGGGACCTAGAATAGATATTGGTACCTATGAATATCAAGGAGAATCTTGTACAAACATAGTTTGGAATGGTTCTTCATGGTCTGGTGGGACTCCTAGTTTTACTAAGCACCTTATAATAAATGGAGATTTAACAATAAACACCATGGATTTAGAGGGTTGCTCGATGACTATAAATTCTGGAAATGTTGTTGTTACAGGAGGGAAGACCCTAAGATTGCTTAATGAGTTGAATGTTATTGATGGATCATTTAGAGTTAGTTATACGAGTAGTTTGGTTCAAATAAATGATGTCTTAAATACGGGTGCTATTGACGTAAATGTTTTTACCAAACCTATGAATAAATCTAATCACGGCTATTGGTCATCACCCGTAGCGGGATACAAGATGAATCAGTTCTCTCCTAATACGCCTACAAACAGTTATTACAGCTGGAATCTTTCTAGCCAAGGTTGGACTACACATGCGGGTGGGGATGTAGTAATGCAAGCCGGTCATGGCTATTTGATGCGCGCTCCGATGTCAAACACACCTGTAACATACTATATGAAGTTTATAGGCGTGCCTAACAACGGTGAGGTTACTCGCGCCATACAAGGCGGCGGAAAATGGAACTTCTTAGGAAATCCTTACCCAAGTGCGCTGAATATAGATAGCTTTTTGTATGACCCTGCTAACAGTGGCTTGGACAAATTGGTGTATTTATGGACCAATGGCTATAAAAAGGAAGCAGGTAATTATGTCTATCAGTGGGAAGGTTTTGCTACCTATAACGCTGTGGGTGCTGTGGGTACGCCAGCCACTGACCCTACGTCAAACCAAACGGGGCAGATCCCAACTAAGTATATTGCTACGGGTCAAGCTTTTTTTATACCTGGTAATGCCAACGGGCAGGCGGTGTTTAAGAACAGTCATAGGGTAAGAGGTAATAATAACAATTCATTTAATCGTGAGAAGCCGACCGACCGTTACTGGTTAGACCTTATCAGTCAAGACAACCGCTATGGACAGACGCTTGTGGGTTATTTAGAAGAAGCAACTAATGCTAGAGACAAAGATATCGATGCACCACCTTTCCCAAGTGGGCAAGAGACTATTGAGCTCTATACACTCCTAGACCAAGAGCGCTTTATCATTCAAGGACGTGCGCCTTTTGAGCAAGAGGATGTAGTTGCTTTAGGCTATAGCCTTGCAGAAGCAGGTACTTATACGATAAAGCTCTCAGGCTTTGAAGGCTTGTTTGTCAACGGACAAGACGTTTATCTATATGACAAAGTATTACAGCTGTCACATAACTTAAAAGAAGGAGACTATAGCTTCACTACTGAAGCTGGTGTGCACGATGACCGCTTTGAGGTTACGTATATCCAGCGTGAAGGCATAAGCCCTGCAAGCCTTGATGCTAACTGGGTAGCCTTCAACAAGAATGGTGAGCTGCGCATAGAGTCAACAGCAGACTTTAAACACATTCGCATCTATGATTTAGTAGGACGTATGATTTATGACCAATCTATCGCACCAGCTCGTGCGTATGCTATTTCAGGTCTTGACCAAAACCAGATCTTGATTGTGAAAGTAGGCTTTGAGAATCAAACGGAGTCTACGAAGAAAATCAAATACTAGTTTTCTTTAAACTTATTTATTATATAGAAACCTCTCAGTAATGGGAGGTTTTTTTATGGGGTGGGTTGTTGTTGGGGGGTTCTCGATACCTACCTATCGGCAGGCAAGCGAACTGACGCAGTGATGTTTTAATCGTCAGTTCGAGTGTTTTTTGTGGAGTGCAACGGAGCAAAAAATGTATCGAGAACGGGTTGAGACGACGTAGGGTGTACGGCTTGAGGGGTTAGATTTGGAAGGGGTTCTCGATACACTTTTAGCCGAACTGTGTTCGGTAAAAGCACTCGAACTGACGGTATTCAGGTAAATTCCCACTTTTCTACCTCCTCGGCAGACAGGCTGTTCTCGATACAAAATCACCTTCTCTTTCGTTCAGTTGACTTTACTTCTGCTTTAACAGCAGACAGGCTGTTCTCGATACAAAATCACCTTCACTATGTTCAGTTGACTTTACTTCTGCTTTAACAGCAGACAGGCGAACTGACGAAATTCGATACATACCTTCACTTTTGCTGGGTTGATTTCACTTCTGCCTCTTCGGCAGGCAGACCACTTTCTACTTGGTTCTTTAATCCGGATATATCCTATCGGACTATATTTCCTGAAGCTCCACCATTCTCCTAAATCTGTCAGAGGAGATAGAGAGTTCTGCGAAACTTCCGGCGCCAATGATTTTACCTCGGTCCATAAGATAGATGGTATCTGCGTTTTTGATGGTGGCTAGGCGGTGAGCGATGATAACTACTGTCACAGTTCCTTTGAGTTGGTCAATACTATCTTGGATTTCTTGCTCGGTTTCTGAGTCTAGTGCTGAGGTTGCCTCATCTAGGATAAGCAGTTCAACATCTTTATAGAGTTCTCTTGCGATGGACACGCGTTGTCTTTGTCCTCCGCTGAGATTAATTCCGCTGTTACCTAATTTGGCATTTTCTTTCAGATCTAACTCTTGTATGAAGTCATTTATAGAGGCTTTTTTGACAGCTTCTTCAAATTTAGCTATGTTTTCTGGGGTTGGTTGAGCCCAGAAAGTGACATTATTAAAGATAGTATCATTGAAAATAACAGGTTCTTGTGAAATATAGCCTATCTTCTTTTGGAAGCTAAATTGGTTGTAATGATAAAGGTCTATACCGTCAACCTTGATGCTTCCTGATTTGATAGTGAGCAGTCTTGTCAAGGTGTTTACTAAGGTTGTTTTTCCACTACCGCTTTCTCCAACCAGCGCAATCGTTCTATTTTTGTTAATTGTGAGGTTGATATGGTCTAGAATTAGAGTGTCGTCAAAATTAAATATGACATCCTTGTACTCAATCTTATCTTGTAGTCCTGTAAACTCTTTTTTGCCTACCTTTTCGGTATTGCCTTTAAGCTCGTTTAGGAAACTCAAAATATTATCTATAGCACCTTGATTAGCAAGTGTTGTATTGTAGTTATTCTGTACATTGACCACTGAAGTCAAGGCTCTGTAGAAAAACAAAAGGCTTACCATTATGGCAGATATACGAGCATCAAAGAATGTAACTTGCAATAGGATGACTAGTGCTACAATAAAAATCAAAAGGGGTTCTCTAAAAGCAAAAACTTTTGAGTTTAGCAGGCCCATCTGTAGGGATTGATGCTGGACATCATCAATCGAGTGCTCTACAGTTTTGCGAAAGTCTATGATTTTACCTGTGGCTTTGAGGTACTTAAAATTCTGCACATATTGGATCAGTGTGTTTGCAAACTTGTTATTGACACTAGAAATGTGTTTGGACTTCTCTTTAGTCAGTTTATTTATCTTTCTGAAAATAAGATTAGAAACGAGTCCTCCGACACAGACCAAAAGGGCAAACTTCCAGTCTACGATAAAGGAAAAAGTCATGTACATGGTAATAAGTACTATGCCCTGCATCATGTTTATATAATTCTTGTAGGTGTTGGAAAGTCTTCCGATCTCCCCTAAGAAGATGTTTTGAATTTTACCTATATCTGTTTTGATAAATTGATTGAAGCTAAAAACAGGGAA
>CAZRCB010000125.1:0-4998 GCA_964598455.1 uncultured Flavobacterium sp. | reverse complement strand
AAGGATTAAGTCTATTTGCTCAGATTGTTGAAAAAGAAGATGGATTAAATCCTGAAAAGAGCGATCAAGCAAAACACTTAAATTCTAATATTAAAGAAGTGACTTTTGAAGAATTATTAGTACATACTCAATGTGAATTTGACGAAAATAAAGTGCCACTTTCAAAAGAATTTTGGCATAATTATGAAAATATAAAAACCTTCAAGCCTAATTATAAAACTGGAAGAAGTGACATTGCATTAGAAGCAAAAGCATTAGAGAATTTAAAAGTGTACTTAAAAGTATTGGCAGGAAACGAAGAAAGTTTGGCCAACTTCGTAAAAATGCTTATCAAAGATTTAAAAAAATATCACACATTATCAGTTAGAACACTAGGAAGGTTAGGTAGAAAATCGATAACTAGAGAATCTAGTGATAAAGAAATAATAGCATTAACAAACGAGATTAATTGGCTTAGAAACCATTTTGGAGACGATTATTTAGATAAAATTTTAAAAAGAGTAGAAAATCAAAAAAATGAGGTGATTATTGCTGTGGAGAATAATAAATTATAGTAAATGTAAGTTTTTGTGCTTTTATCCCGCTGACAGAAAACCCCAACCGTTATCCTTAAGCTATCTGAAAGAAATTCAAGAGGATGTAGTGTCCTCTTTTTTTTGTGCAGCAAAAAAAAGCCCCTATACAATAACACCCCAAATCTCAAGGATAATTACTCCTGTTTCTGAAAAAAATCGGTGATGTTCTAAAGTCCTACTGTTTTAAGGCAAAACACACTGTTTACCACACACAACCCCATCAAAACTAACAGCTCTACAAGACTTGTTCGTTTTTTCTTTTTGTCTTAAACTGCTTTTCAGACCACTAGGCTATTTTTGCCATCAAAATGTTGATATGTTTGTAGATAAAATACGAAACAAAGCTTTATTTCGTTAGCTATATGACGTAAATTTGAGGGTTAATGCCCAAAACCAATAAGTAAGAGACCTCTATGAACAAAAACAAAATAAGAATTGCTGTATTGATGTCGTTTATCGGACTTGCTTCCGTAAATGCGCAGCAATCAAATATCTATACAGACCAAAACGCAGATTTTTATAAGGCTGTCGAGCTGTATAAAGAAAAGCAATTTCAAACCGCCCAAGTGCTTTTTGACAAAGTAAAACACAGCAACCAAAGCAACGAAATTCAATCAGATTGTGCCTATTATATCGCCAATTGCGCCATACACCTTAACCAAATGGGCGCCGATGCACTGATGGAAGACTTTGTAGAAGACTATCCGACAAGCACCAGGAAAAATAGCGCCTACAGAGAAGTAGGTGAGTACTACTTTAACCAAGGAGCCTATGCCAATGCCTTAGAATGGTTCGAAAAGGTGGATACGCATAACTTACCACAAGCCGATAAAGACAAATACAACTTCCAGAAAGGCTATGCTTTGTTCCAATCTAAAGACAAAAAACAAGCAGAGAAATACCTGACCGCCGTGGTTAATTCTCCGGAGTATGGCGCGCAAGCAAAATACTATTTGGGGTATCTAGCCTACGAAGGTGATGATTATACAGGAGCTGCAAAATATTTTGACCAAGTAGTAGAGCAAGACCAATACAAAGGAAAACTCTCCTATTTTCAGGCGGATATGAACTTCAAACAAGGCAACTTCCAGAAAGCTATCGACGAAGGAAAAGCGCAATTGCCAAAGTCAAACGCCTCTGAGAAATCAGAGCTGAATAAAATCATCGGTGAGAGCTACTTCAACTTGGGCAAATACCAAGAAGCCATTCCGTACCTCAACGAATACAAAGGCAGAAAGGGAAAGTGGAACAATACAGACTTCTACCAATTGGGCTATGCCTATTACAAACAAGGACAATTTGACCAAGCCATCCTGCAGTTTAATAAAATCATTGACGGACGTGACTTCGTTGCTCAAAATGCCTACTACCACTTGGGTGAGAGCTATTTAAAAACAGACAAAAAACCACAAGCGCTCAACGCCTTTAAGAATGCTTCTGAAATGGATTTCGATGCCAAAATCCAAGAAGATGCAATGCTGAACTATGCCAAGCTGAGTTACGAAATAGGGAATAACTACCAAAGCATCCCGAGTATCCTCGCCGGCTTTATCGACAAGTATCCTTCAAACCCTAACAAACAAGAGGTAGAAGGATTGCTGGTGAACTCTTACATCACTTCTAAAAACTACAAAGAAGCACTGAATCTATTAGAGAAAAACAAAAACTTCTCGAACAAAGATGCTTATCAGAAAGTGACCTTCTACAGAGGATTAGAATTATATTCTGACGGTAACTTCACCGAGGCACTGACATATTTCAAAAAATCAATAGCCGAGCCAAAAGATCCACAGTTTGTAGCGCGTGCTACCTTCTGGAAAGCAGAAACCGAGTTTACGATGAATAACTTTCAGGAAGCACTCTTGAGTTTCAAACAGTTTGAAAACAGCCCGAGTGCGAAAAGCACCCCTGAATATAAAAACCTAAACTATAACTTGGGGTATGCCAACTTCAAGCTAAAAGACTACACCCAAGCCACTGAATACTTCCAAAGGTTCATCACCGCTGCAAATGCTGACGCCACAAGACTTGCGGACGCAAACCTGAGATTGGCTGACAGCCACTTCGTTTCAGGTAAATATTGGCCAGCAATGGAAGCCTATAACAAAGCTATCGAGATGAAAGGCCCGGATGCAGATTATGCGTCATACCAAAAAGCAATTAGTTATGGTTTTGTAGAAAGAAGCGAAAAAAAGATAGAAGAGTTAGTCGCTTTTGTGGCTAAATTCCCTAAATCTCAATACCACGACGATGCCTTGTTTGAACTGGGTAATTCATATACCAATGCAGGCAAAAATCAGGAGGCTCTTGCGGCTTATGACAAGCTAATCAAGGGATATCCTAATGGTGGTTATACATCAAAGGCAATTCTGCGTCAAGGGCTTATACATTATAACTCGAGTAATGACGATGCGGCTCTTATGAAATTCAAGAAAGTAGCTGCTGACTTCCCGAATTCCCCAGAAGCCTTATCTGCCGTAAAAACTGCTGAACTCATTTATATCGACAAAGGACAAGTGGATCAATACGCTACTTGGGTAAAAACCTTGAGTTATATCGAAGTTACCGACGCGGATTTAGACAATGCTACCTATGAATCGGCTGAAAAACAATACTTGCAGAACAATACCAAAAAAGCAATCGCTGCATTCGAGGGCTATCTGAGCAAATTCCCTGCGGGGTTACATTCGCTTAAAGCGGAGTTTTACTTAGCCGAGATGTATTATTTGGATAACCTACCCAATATGGCACAGCCACTTTACGAAAAGGTCGTTAGCCGTCCTAGAAATCAGTTTACGGAACAAGTGTTGGTTAGGCTGTGTGCCATTCACCTCAAAAAAGAAGATTTCAGCAAATCAATTCCGGTTCTTAAAAGACTTGAATCAGAGGCAGACTTCCCGCAGAATATTACCTATGCCCAAGCAAACTTGATGCGTTCGTACTATAACACTGAAGATTATTCAAATACGGTAATCTATGCTGAGAAAGTACTAGCCAACGACAAAACAGACAACAAAGTAAAGAGCGATGCGCAGATTATGATTGCCCGTTCGGCAATGAAAACCAATGACCAAGTCAAAGCCAAAGCAGCCTATAAAAAACTAGAGGCAATTGCACAGGGGGAATTGGCAGCAGAAGCACTATTCTATGATGCTTACTTCAAAAACCAAGAAGGAAAATTTGAGGATTCAAACAAATCTATTCAGAAGCTAACCAAAGATTATTCGGGCTACAAATATTTTGGAGTCAAAGGTCTTGTGGTGATGGCAAAAAACTTCTACGCCCTGAATGATAGCTTCCAGGCTACGCATATCTTAGAGAGCGTCATCAAGAACTTCACCGAGTATGACGATGTGATTGCGCAAGCCCAAAGCGAATTGACTAAAATCAAAACAGAGGAAGCCAAACGAAACGCATCGATTAAAGAATAATTTTTTATACGCTAAGCACACAGAACAATGAATAAGACACAAATATATATTGCCAGCCTACTTCTAGCATCAGTTTCGTTAAGCAGTTGGGGGCAAAAGAAGGATAGCTCAATAGGCTCTGAAGTCGTGAACGTCATCGGAACCTATACGCCAACCATATCAGACGCTTTTAAAGTCAAAGAAACCCCGTCTTTTGAAGACGAAACCCTAAATGACAAAGAGGAAATTAACTATTCTATCCTCTCGTTTCCGGTGGCTTCTACTTTTACGCCCAACAAAGGCTCGGCAGCCAATGTAGAGAGAGCTAAAAAGGAAAAATACTTCAGCAATTACGCCTCACTAGGCATCGGGAATTACGGCACTGTTCTAGGCGATTTATACCTAAGTCACGCACTGAGTAACAATCAATTTATCGGTGGAATGCTCAGGCATCACTCCTCTCAAGGCGGAATAAAAGAAGCGGCTTTAGACGATTTCTTTTATGACACTTCACTTGATTTGACCTATGCGACGCAGGAGAAAGACTACAGTTGGAACGCTGATTTAGGCTTTAGAAACCAAATCTATAACTGGTATGGATTGCCTGTTGATCAGGCTACTTTCAACGAGGCTCAATTTCAATCTATCGACGAAAAACAAACCTATAACAGCTTTTACTTAGGCGGAAAACTCATGATGAAAGAGAGCATTTTCAACTGCGCTGAGGTTTTCTATAAGCGTTTTTGGGATGCCCACACAGGCGCTGAAAACAGATTTTGGGTAAAGCCATCGTTTGATATCGCCATTTCAGACATCAAAGTAAAGACCGATGTAATCGCTGATTTCGTTGGTACAAATTTCGACAAAAGCGCTACAGGTCTAACTGCCGAAATGAATTCGTCTTTCTTTAATTTCGGCGTGCAGCCAAGCATTGTGTACCAACAAGATGATCTTTCGCTTAAAATTGGCGTAGGCTTATTCTATAGCGCCGGAAAAGTGTTAGAAGAGTCTGA
>CAZRCB010000124.1:0-5129 GCA_964598455.1 uncultured Flavobacterium sp. | reverse complement strand
CAAATAGATGAAAGACGAAATCACTTGATTTTATCTTTTATCGGACATTAATGATAAATAAATAAAAACCGTCTGAACTAACAGTAGTTCAAACGGTTATTTTTATACTCTAAAAGTTATTAACTTGATTACTGTAAAATTGCTTTTTCATATTTTTGCCCAACTACTTCCCAGTTGATAAGTTCAACAACAGCGTCTAGGTAATCAACTCTTTTATTTTGATAGTGCAAATAATAAGCGTGCTCCCATACATCTATTGCTAAGATTGGAGTTCCCGAAATAGTCATCCCTGGCATAAGTGGGTTGTCTTGATTAGCAGTGCTTCCTACGAGCAGTTTTCCGCTTTTATCGACTACAAGCCAAGACCAACCTGAGCCAAATTGCTTTGCTCCTGCCTCTTTAATCTGACTAAGTAGTTGGCTTAAAGATCCAAAATCAGCATTGATTTTATCTAATAAGGCTCCAGTAGGCTGTGATTTGGTTGGAGATAAGATTTCCCAAAATAAGTTATGGTTATAGAATCCTCCTGCGTTATTGCGCAAGGTGGCGTTCTCAAGGTCAAGAGTTGTAAGTAGCTCTTCAATTGATTTATTTTCTAATTCTGTCCCAGCCACAGCTTTGTTTAAATTATTGGTGTAACCAAGGTGGTGTTTAGAATAATGGATTTCCATGGTTTTAGTATCTATGCTTGGCTCTAAGGCATCATAGGCATACCCAAGGGCAAACATCTGAAAGTTTCCTTCCGCTTTTACATCGGCTGGGTTTCCGACTACGACCTCTTCTTTGACAGGCTCTGTAACCTCAACCTCAACGAGAGTTTCCTCCTTACAGGATTGTAGTATTCCGATGAGTATAAAACTTGATAGCAGTAAGCTTAACTTTTTCATTTTATATGTTTTTATGTAGTTCATCAATTAGATTGATATACTCTAGTTTAGCTTCCTCTACACTTAATTGTCTCACCTGCATCCAAGCATTAATCTTAAAGGCGTTTATGAGTTTATGTTCATGTGCAGAGTTAGTGTTAATAGGCTCTTGAGTACCTATTTTATAGTAGGCATACAGTCTTAATCGAATATCGTCTGGGAGTGGATATTTGATTTCAGAAGCCTTCCGTACAGCTTCCTCAAAAAGTTTCTCTATGTCTAGGTTAGTATCCAAGATTTATATTATTTTTTGGCTATAACGGTGATTCCGCCAATAGCCTTTTCACCTAATTTAACGTTCAATTCAGTTCCAAGAGGCAGATATAAATCTACTCTAGAACCAAATTTGATAAAACCTGCATCGGTACCTTGCATTACTTTTGTACCTACTTTAGCATAATTAACAATGCGCTTTGCCAAAGCTCCCGCCACCTGTCTGTACAGCACTTGACCAAAAGTTTTGTTTTCTATGACAACCGTTGTTCGCTCGTTTTCTTCACTTGCTTTAGGGTGCCAAGCCACAAGGAATTTCCCAGGATGATACTTGCTGTACTTCACTTCTCCTGAAAGCCCATAACGAGTTACGTGAACATTAATTGGACTCATAAACACAGAAACCATAAGGCGTTTGTCATTAAAGTATTCTTTTTCAAAAACCTCTTCGATGACTACAACTTTTCCGTCAACAGGTGACAGTATGTTGTTGTCGTCTCTTTTGATATCTCTTTTGGGATTTCTGAAAAACTGCAGAACCAT
Organism: uncultured Flavobacterium sp.; assembly: GCA_964598455.1. Taxonomy (GTDB): domain Bacteria; phylum Bacteroidota; class Bacteroidia; order Flavobacteriales; family Flavobacteriaceae; genus Flavobacterium. The sequence goes on along the minus strand of CAZRCB010000124.1, from coordinate 3,447 downwards.
AATCAATAGAAATAAAGCAATAATCTGAATTGCCTTCTGTAGCCATATAATGCTAATTAAAAAATCTGATGCTAAAACGACACCCACTGTCAATACAAGGGTAATCATAATAATCTTGGCTCCTTCTTTGTGAAACATACCTATATAAATTGATAAAATAAAAATACAAATGGTGCAACAAAAATAATGCTGTCTAATCTGTCATAAATACCTCCGTGTCCGGGCATAATGGTCCCGCTATCTTTTACGCCTGCAGAGCGCTTGAATTTTGATTCGATGAGATCTCCAAGAGTAGAGAATATAACAGATATTACTGCAATTATCACCCACTTAAAGATAGGCTCATCTAAGAAATATGAAGCTATCAAAACACCTGTTACAATTGTAAAAAGCATACCGCCTAAAAAACCTTCGATGGTTTTCTTGGGAGATATACGCTCAAATAATTTATGCTTGCCTATGGATTTCCCTACTAAATACGCAAAGGTATCATTCATCCAAATCAGTACAAATATACTAATAATCTGACCCGGTTTATACACTCCGTCCATCAACGGAATTTTGGCCATGATTATAAAAGAAAAAACAATATAAAATATAAAAAGAGTATATTTAACAAAGTAGTTCTTAAACTCCAAAGGCCTTTTGCTAAATAGTTTTTGGATAAGCCATACACCTACTAGCGCGGATAGAGCAGCTATATGAAGATTATAAGTATTGCCAATATTATTAAAAAATCCAAACGTAGCATATAATGCCATAGCAATACCGAATCCTACCAAAGAATTGAACTTAATGAGTTTGGAGAACTCAATGGTGGTCATTACCAAAAAAGCACCGATTAGAATCTTAAAACTCACCTCGGAATACCAACAAGCAGTCAGCAATAAGGCAACATATACAGCCCCTGAGATGGCACGTGTTAAGGTTTCTGACATAACATTAAAGATCTTCTAGTAGAAGCAAATAGAGGTTCTTAGGTATGCTTCCGTAGTTCATAAATGATTCGTTTTTCTCCTTCTGGAAATAACTAAAAGTTGTGATATTGGTTGGATAGTCTGTTCTGTATTTATTTTTAATCCCTCTAAGTCCGTCACTTTTGCTCGGCACAATCTGACTTGTAGTTGCATAGATAACCATACTCGCTGGAAGGTGCTGTGGTTTATATTGCTTAATCTGTTTTGAAGAAAAGAGGACTGAACCCTCTTCAGCGATCAGATTCTCACAGCTTGCAAACAAGAAAGAAGGATTTTTGACATCTTTATAAACAAGTTTGTTTTCGTTGAGTAAATCTTGTAGGCAAGTCTCTAAACACAATACTTCCTTCTCAAACCAATCATTCTCTTCGAGTATGTTTTCAAAGTGAAACTTCACTTCTTCGTAATCTAAGCAATATAAAAATTTGCCCCCATTATTGACGAAGTTTCTCATAAAGAGTTCATCTATGGGAGTATCATCTTTTTTATCAGCCATAAAAGGACTTTTTTGTTCCTTATCATTTTCTTCTGGCGAAGAGGCTAATTTAAATAATTTTTTAAAAAAATTCATTAAAAAATATTTACCTATTTATAATGCACAGCAATAACAGTCAAAGATAGAAAAATTCAAACAAAAATTGCAGAAAGCATAGAATAATTTTGCTTCAGCCCAACAAGTGTCAAGTCTAGCAAACGATGCTTACTAGTTAGCGAGCGATCTAAGGAAGCTGTTTATTTGCAGCGCCAATTTATCAAAAGCCCTTTCCCACAAAATCCAAGGAGCTATATCCTTATAAACAAATGAGTTAGCACTATGAAAAGTTTATAGCAATAAAAAACCGTCTCAAGAATTATTTTGAGACGGTCTTTTTAAAAAAAATATATATTATGAAAAAAAATTACTTTCCTTTTTCCATTCTTTCTTTAAGCTCAGCAAGTGCATCGATATCACCTAAAGTGGTTCTCTCAACAGTGTTTGAGCTGCTAGATAAAGTTGACTCAGACTCTCTAGTGTTTTTCTCCTCTTCCTCACGGAACATAGCCGTGTGAGAAGCCACTACTCTTTTGAATTCTTTGCTGAATTCGATTACTTTGAATTGAGCTTCGTCGCCTTTCTTAAGTTTCTTACCGTCCTCTTTTTCTAAGTGACGAGTAGGAACAAATGCTACTACATCCTCATTAAATTCGATAGTTGCTCCTTTGTCTACAATCTCAAAGATTGTTCCAGTGTGAACTGTTCCGACAGCAAAAGCATCTTCGTATTTATCCCAAGGGTTGTCAGTTGTCTGCTTGTGTCCTAAAGAAAGTTTTCTTCCTTCTGCATCAAGCTCTAGAACTACAACATCCATTTTGTCTCCTACGTTTACGAATTCAGAAGGGTGTTTGATTTTCTTAGTCCAAGAAAGATCAGAGATGTAGATAAGTCCATCAACTCCTTCTTCTAATTCTACGAATACTCCGAAGTTAGTAAAGTTTCTTACAGTTCCTGTGTGGTTAGAACCTACAGGATACTTAGATGTAATATCTGTCCAAGGGTCTTGTGTAAGTTGTTTGATACCTAAAGACATTTTTCTGTCTTCTCTGTCAAGTGTAAGAATAACTGCATCAATTACATCTCCAACTTTAACGAAGTCTTGTGCACTTCTTAGGTGTGTAGACCATGACATTTCAGAAACGTGGATAAGTCCTTCTACTCCCTCTGCTACTTCGATAAATGCACCGTAGTCAGCAAGAACAACAACTTTTCCTTTTACTTTGTCACCAATATTAAGGTCAGCACTTAGTGCATCCCAAGGGTGAGCGCTTAATTGTTTTAATCCTAGTTGGATTCTTGATTTATCTTCATCAAAATCAAGGATTACCACGTTAAGTTTTTGATCTAACTCAAGAACTTCACTTGGGTGGTTGATTCTAGACCAAGATAGGTCAGTGATATGGATAAGACCGTCAACTCCTCCAAGGTCAATAAACACTCCGTAAGATGTGATGTTTTTAACCACTCCTTCAAGAACCTGTCCTTTTTCGAGTTGTCCGATGATTTCTCTTTTTTGTTCTTCGATATCTGCTTCGATAAGAGCTTTGTGCGAAACAACAACGTTTTTAAATTCGTGGTTGATTTTCACAACTTTGAATTCCATAGTTTTGTTTACATACTGATCGTAGTCTCTAATTGGCTTCACGTCAATTTGAGAACCTGGTAAGAACGCTTCGATACCGAATACTTCAACAATCATACCTCCTTTGGTTCTAGCTTTAACAAATCCGTTAACGATTTCTCCAGATTCATTAGCAGCAATAACTCTATCCCAAGCTTTGATAGTACGAGCTTTTCTGTGAGAAAGCACAAGTTGACCAGCTTTATCTTCACGCACATCAATAAGCACTTCAACCTTGTCTCCTACTTTCAAGTGAGGATTGTAACGGAATTCATTCAAAGAAATAACTCCTTCTGATTTTGCGTTGATGTCAA
>CAZRCB010000123.1:0-5185 GCA_964598455.1 uncultured Flavobacterium sp. | reverse complement strand
CCCTCATTATTTTGATATATGACGATTTCGCCTGTGTTCATTTTTACTATTTAATACTTATCATTCTGTCACTGCGAGGCACGAAGCAATCTTACTATTTTGTTTAAAGTTTAATAATATTGAATTTTTCGGATATATTTTTCGGATTGTTTCCATTCAAGTTCGGATTCACTTTTTTCATTACTTGTTTTGACAGGTTTAAAAATATTTTGCTCAATCCAATTTCCTTTTTTATCGTAAATTATTTCTTTATTTACAGCATATTTTGCACTATTTGAAAATTTTGATGAAACAAGATTTTGATTTTCATCATATTCAGAAATTCTTGTGGAAGACACTTCTCCTTTATCAAAAATTTCTTCTTTCGTAATTTTGTTATTACCTTTATTATATGATGTTTTGATGTTTCTTATTGTTTTGTTTTTTTCAGAATCGATATAGAACTTAACGACTTTAACAGTGTCGTTTATAGTTGAGTATTCATAAGAAAATTCAGAATCAGAATTACTTCCCGAATACTTTTCGGATATTATTCTTCCTAAATCATCATATTTAAAAGTAGTTTCAGTTATATGTCTTCTATCAAGTGTTTCTTTTTCAAATATTTTTCTATCTAAATCATCGTATTCAAAAATATGTTTGCTATTAAGATAGTGGGTAATATGAATTTTTTCAATCAGCAATCCTTTTTCATTATATGTATTCTTTTTGTAATCTTTCATTTTTTTACCTTCATCATCAAAGGTTTCTTCGAGAAGTAAATTTGAATCTTTATCATAGGTAGATTTTGTTTCCCACAAAAAATATCCTTTTGAATCATACGTTTTTGATGAAATCACATTACCGTTTTTGTCGGTAGTTTTATAGTGTTTATATGTTGTGTTTGGGCTACCTGTTGAATAACCTTTGTATGGAAATTTCTGATTTCCTTTATCAGAAAAATCAGCAAAAGCCTTATCCAAATCATCACATTCACAAAAATCAGTAATTATTTGATTATCTGAATATTGATTTCTTTCATTACTTTTAATCCTTATGGGTTGAACATTATATATTTTTGACATCAAGATTCTTCCCTTTTTATCAAAAATTTTATTTTCTACTAATTTATCAGTATTATATCTATCGGAAACCAATAATTCCAAAGATTGTACATTTCCTTTCAAGTCGTCATTTTCAACTTTATAAGGTTGAGAATAACCGAAATATCCTATTAACAGAAAAATACAGATTTCTTTTTTCATAAATTTTAAATTGCTTCGTTCCTCGCAATAACAAGCTGTTGATGTGGGTTTTTTTATTGATTTTATCATTAATCTTCGACAGGTACAGCAATTACAGATTCTATTTTAGGATATTTTTGAGGTTTATTTAACCTTAAATTCAACTTTTCAAAATCTACAAAAATGGATTTATCTGATTTTTTTATATCTAATAACTCTAAATTTGGTTTATATTCTTTATACCAATGACTATAAAGACTTATTTTTACTATAAATCCTGACTTAATTGGATTATCATTTTTTCCGACAAAACTATTTATTCCAACAAGTCCACTTAAATAACTTGTGTTGTTGATTTTAAAATCATTAGATATAAAAACCTCATAACGTTGATTATTTGAATCAATAATAAATCTCTCACATTTAAACCCATTTATAACTTCCGTCCCTTCACTTTTTGTTATTTCAACAGCTCTATGTATTATTTCATCTTGAAATTCAAGTTTATCATATTCAATTTCATTATTTTCATTTAAACTATAATAAGATGCTTTTCCTAAATAATATAATAAATTCTGAAAATCATAAGGATAAGTATCTTTAACTAATTCTATATTTGGATATTTGTTAGAAACATACCAAATAATATGATGTTCACGTTCACTAATTTTATATGTAAGCTCATTTTCAAAATTTACTTTAATACTTTGACTAAATAACACAGATGAAAACAGTAAAAATGCTAAACTAATAATTCTTTTCATAGTGTTTTATTTTTTAGATTGCTTCGTTCCTCGCAATGACAAACCTTTAGTTAATGTGTTTCAAAGTTTCTGCTAATGCAGGAACGATTAAATCATTCAATGGTTTCGGATATAAACCAAAGAAAATCAAAACAGCAATTATGATTACAAAAACTACTTTTTCTTGAATATTGATATCGGCAAAAGGTTTGGTATTGGTCTCACCCAACATTGCGTGCTGATAAAGTCTAAGCATATAAAAAGCACCTAAAATGATAGAAGTTCCTCCCACGATAGCAAACCAAATATTAACTTGTGACAATCCGTAAAGCAATGTAAATTCTCCGATGAAGTTAAAAGTCCCTGGTAGTCCGACAGAGGCCATTACGAAAATAATAAAGATTGAGGCTAACCAAACTGCCTGCGGGCGAATGCCACCCATTTCAGATATTTTCTGTGTTCCGTATCTTCTTTCAATCACTTCAGCAACAAAGAACAACCCAACAACTACAAATCCGTGTGCTAGCATTTGTAAAACTGCTCCTCTGAAGCCATCAAGCGTAAGCGAATAAGTACCCGCAGCAATAAGCCCAACGTGTGCTAGTGATGAGTATGCCAATAGTTTCTTGATATTGTCTTGTCTAAGGGCTAAGATTGAACCATAAACCACCCCGATAATTGACAAAACGATAAAGAAATTTTTATGTGTGATTGCTGCATCTGGAGCAATCGGCAGTTGCCAACGGATAATGCTGAACAACGCCATCTTTAGCATCACACCTGATAGAAGCATCGTACCTAAAGCTGGATTGGCTTGATAGGTATTTGCCTGCCAAGTATGAAAAGGCACTATTGGAATTTTAATCGCATACGCCAAGAAGAAAGCCAAGAATATCCAGAATTGTTCTGATGAACTAAGATCTAATGCGTATAGGTCTTCTAACAAGAAACTTCCTGCTTTTTGGTAGAGATAAATAAAGGCAACTAACATAAACAGCGAACCTGCAAAAGTATAGATAAAGAACTTTATCATGGTTTTTTTGCGCTCTGCCATATCTCCGTTACCCCAAAGAAGTCCGATGAAATAGATTGGAATCAAAGAAAGTTCCCAGAAAATATAATATAAGAATCCGTCTGCTGCCAAGAAAGTACCGACCATAGCAAAAGCCATAAACAGTATCAGGGCATAAAGCGTTTTTTTGTTCTGAAATGAATTCCCAAAAGAGGAATAAATCACAAGTGGCGTAAGCGCTGTAGTGAGCAATACAAGTGCTAGCGAAAGTCCGTCACCTTTTAGGTAAAACGAAATATTGGGTTTGCTGATCCATTGTGCAACTAAGTCAATCGAAGCTCCCGATTGAAATTCTGACAACAAAACTCCCGTTGCCACAAAAGCAACTAAGCTTACGAATAAAGCAGTTTGACGAGCTAATTTCTCAGATGAAAAATAAGTAATGAAGGCTCCTGCAAGCAGTATTATGAGTAGTATAGATACGTTCATTCTGTTATGCTAAAAATAAATAATAAACAATGGTACTAAATCCTAAAACGAATACGAAGAGATATAAACCAACGCTTCCGTTTTGTAGTGCTTTTCCTTGATCTGAGATCAAATTCACAGCTTTTCCTAATCCGAAGATTACGTATGAGATGATAACCTCAACAATTTGTTTGAAGAAATCTCCCATCCAATATATCGGTGTAACAAATAGTGCAGTATAAATTTCATCAACATAAAATTTATTTAAAAGCACTTTTGAGAAACCTTGTACTTCTTCGTCTCTTGCTGGAACTTCTGATTTTTTAATGTATTTTGAATACGCAATTCCAATTCCGATAAGTGCGCCAATTGTGGCAACAACCATCATAATATAAGTCGTCGAATCAACTATATGTACTGGTCTTGTTCCGATGAACACAGGTTCTAAATAGTGATTTAACCAACTGTTTCCCGGAAGACTGATAAGTCCGCCTATAGCAGCGAAGAATGCTAATATAATAAGTGGAATAGTAATCAGACTTGGACTTTCGTGTAGTTTGTTTTTTTGCTCTTCTGTTCCTCTGAAAGTACCAAAGAAAGTTAAGTACAACAATCTAAACATATAGAAAGCGGTCATTACTGAAGCAACTGAACCTATAATCCAAAGTAGTGTGTTTTCGTGGAATGCGACTAACAATATTTCGTCTTTAGAGAAAAATCCTGATAGCGGGAAAATTCCTGAAATAGCTAGTGTTGAGATTAGGAAGGTGACGAAAGTGATTTTCATACTTCCTTTGAGTCCTCCCATTTTTCTCATATCCTGTTCGCCGCCCAAGGCGTGGATGACTGAACCTGACCCTAAGAACAGACAAGCTTTAAAGAACGCGTGTGTGATTACGTGGAAAACGGCAATTTCATAAGCTCCTAAACCAAGGGCTAAGAACATCAACCCTAATTGTGATACGGTTGAATAAGCCAATACTTTTTTGATATCCGTTTGCACTAGCGCAATAAAAGCGGCAATAAGCGCTGTTGCAGCTCCAATGGTTGCAATGATATTAAGTATAACTGGCGTAAGCTCAAACAAGAAGTTTAGTCTTGTAATCATAAAGATTCCTGCCGTCACCATGGTAGCTGCGTGAATAAGTGCCGAAACTGGTGTCGGTCCAGCCATCGCATCGGGTAACCAGGTATAAAGTGGCAACTGAGCTGATTTTCCAGTAGCTCCGATAAACAGACAGAAAGTTGCAAAAGCAAGCCATCCTAAATCGACATAATTACCTGCAGCAATTGCTTGTTTGATCGTTACGTAGTCCAACGAATTAAATAAATATCCGATGATGAAAACTCCTGCAAGGAAACCTAAATCTCCTATACGGTTCATGATGAAAGCCTTTTTGGCAGCATCGTTGTTTTCTTGAACTTTATGCCAGAATCCGATAAGCAAGTAAGAACAAAGTCCTACGCCTTCCCATCCGATGAACATAATAAGTAAGTTACTACCAGCTACAAGCGTAATCATAAAGAATACGAACAGGTTTAGGTAAGCGAAGAATTTATGAATATTCTCATCCTCGTGCATATAACTGATAGAATACACGTGAATTAGCGTTCCGATTCCAGTAACGAACAGCAAACAAATCAGAGAGAGTTGGTCAAGCAAGAAGCTGAAGCCTACGTTGAAGTTGTATAGTTCTATCCACATGATAATGTCCATCGCCACCAAAAATACCCGTATC
>CAZRCB010000122.1:0-5380 GCA_964598455.1 uncultured Flavobacterium sp. | reverse complement strand
ACTAATTTTAACATTTAATACAATGGTTTTTTAAATAAAAATTAACATATAAAAGACGATTTTACATTAAATTTATAGAACGATGTATTTCTTCTACCTTTTTTTTTTGCAATATTTAAATCTGTATTGTCAATTATATAATCACTTTTACTTGTTTTTTCAGAATCAGGTAGTTGATTTCGCATACGTTCTTGCACCTCGTTGGCTGAAATCCCATCTCTGAGCATCACTCTTCTGATACGTTCTTTTTCTGGGGCGGTAACCAAGATAATTTTATCAAAGTCTTTTTCAGATTTTATTTCAAAAATAATGGCTACTTCTTTAATAATATACTTTTGATTTTTGTGGTTTTTAAGCCAAAGCAAAAAGTCTTGTTTCACTGCAGGGTGAATGATCTGATTGAGTGCCTTTAATTTTTCAGAATGATTAAAGACAATAGATGCAATTTTCTTCCGGTTGAGTTTTCCGTTTTCATCAATTACGCTTTTGTCAAACAGGTTTTGAACACTTTGAATGACTTCAGGGCGCTCCATTATTTTTCTAGCTTCTGCATCAGCAATATAAACCGGTACACCGAGTGCTGAAAAAAATGCTGAGATAGTTGATTTTCCACTTCCGATTCCTCCTGTAAGACCTATGATTTTTGGCATTTTAAAAAGAAATATGAATAATAACTGATTATGATTAAATATTTGTAATTTAAATCATAAACCTTGCCAAATTTACGAAACATAAAACGATTTTTTTGAGCGTTTTGATATGTTTATTTTCATTTTTTGATATTTATGTTGTAATATATCCGAACGTTATTAAAATACTAGTATAAATGATGAAATTATAAACGAATTTTAATTGTAATTAATGCTAACTTAGTTGTTAGGTGCGACTAATATTCATTAAATTTGTCTTATGATATCACAAACAGAAGAAAATTATCTCAAAGCACTATATACGCTGACTAACCTAAAAGGAGAGGCTAGTGTCAATGAAATAAGTAAACATTTAGACATCAAAATGCCAACAGTCAATAGTATGATGAAGAAATTATCAGAAAAGGGCTTGGTGATTTATGAAAGCTATAAACCTCCAAAACTTACGGTTCAGGGAGAAAAGGAGGCTGCGCTTATTGTTCGTAAACACAGACTAACAGAGATGTATTTGGTGAATCGAATGGGTTTCGGTTGGGAAGAGGTGCATCATATTGCCGAACAGATCGAACATATAAAATCTCCAGAATTTTTTGCTAAGATGGATGAATTGTTGGGTTATCCTAAAGTAGACCCACACGGCTCGCCAATTCCTGACATACATGGCAAGGTGCATCCAGAACAATATATTAAGCTCAGTGAATGCAAGGTTGGAGATGTAGTAACTTTTATGGCAGTCAGCCATTCATCAGAGGAGTTGCTTAGATACCTAAACAGCAAAAATCTCGAATTAGGAGCTGCCTTGACAATTTTGGCTATCGAAACTTTTGACGAAACTATTGCAATTAGTTATGCTAATAGAGCAATGGAGGTTCTAAGTAGCAAAGTCTCCTCTAAACTCCTCGTACAACCAATTTAGAATAGTGAGCACAACTATTTATGTGTTATATTATTAGTATTGATTAGAGAGAAATATCTTTATTTTTTTGTTAGATGAGTCTAATTTTGTAATTTTGTTTGTCTAAATAAAAGTTTAGCGCAATATATTACTATGCATTTAGGAATGTTACAGCAAGGTCAGTTTGCACGTATAATAGGACTTTCAGCTACTTGTAAGAAAGAAGTTAGGCAGCGCTTGCTTGACTTAGGTTTTGTAAGGGGAGCTGAAATAAGTATTCAAAACGTTAGTCCGCTTAAAGACCCTATTGCTTATAACATTCACAATACATTGATTTCCCTTAGAAGTGAAGATGCAGTAAATGTATTGATAGAACTTATACAATAAATATGAAAGCAGCTTGCCATACCTGTGAATTAAATCCTTCTTCTAATCTTGTGAAGTTAGGAGGATTTTCTGGTGATTATGATTTCACTGTAGCTTTAGCTGGAAACCCAAATACCGGAAAAAGCACTGTTTTCAATGCACTTACAGGACTAAAACAACACACAGGAAATTGGCCAGGTAAAACAGTAACTCGGGCAGAGGGACGTTTTTCTTACAACCAAAATACTTTTAAGATTGTTGATCTTCCGGGAACTTATTCACTTTTGTCAACATCAGAAGACGAGGAAGTAGCGAGAAATTTTGTGCTCTTCGGCAAGCCTGACGTAACTGTTGTGGTGGTTGATGCAAGTCGATTACAGAGGAATCTCGGGCTCGTGTTGCAGATACTCGAAATTACTAATAAAGTTGTTCTATGTCTGAATCTTATGGATGAGGCTAGACGTCACCAAATCGCAATTGACATTAGGACCTTGTCTAAAGATTTGGGTGTCCCGATAGTTGCCACAAGTGCACGCTCTAAGGAGGGTATTTCAGAGCTTCTGATGGCGATTCAGCAAGTGGCAACTGGTGCTTTTGAACCAAAAAAACATCAATCATTAATCCTGCCGACTCAAAGTGGTGTAGCTGTTCGGGAAGTTGCAAACTCACTTTTGAATTTAGATGATGAGCTTCCGAATGCGAATTGGTTTGCGATGCGTGTGATAGAAGGAGATAGTAGTATAATTACCGCCCTACAACAAGCAAACCTTTCTCCGAGAATTACTGCAGAAAACCTAGGGCCTACTCTAGAGTTAGCCAGAAAACACCATAATGCGCTAGGTGACAACTATGCAGATGACCTTGTAGAGGCTATTTATGCTAGGGCAGCAACTATTGTCAAAGATTCAGTTTCTTCTGCGAGCTCACCGCGTTCTTTCAGATTGGATCGTGCTATTGATAATATAGTAACACATAGAATTTGGGGTTTTCCAATTATGTTTTTGATGTTGGGAATAGTACTTTGGCTGACGATTATCGGAACTAATTATCCCTCCCAATTATTATCCCATTTATTATTAGATACACTGTATCCTTTTCTTAGAAACGGTGCGGATATGTTGAGCTTTCCGTGGTGGCTAAGCGGACTTTTAATTGACGGAGTCTATCTAGGAACAGCTTGGGTAGTCGCCGTAATGCTGCCTCCGATGGCAATTTTCTTTCCGTTGTTTACCTTATTAGAAGACTTTGGGTATTTGCCTAGAGTGGCTTTTAACTTAGATCGAATTTTCAAAAATGCAGGTGCACACGGGAAACAAGCGCTTACGATGAGTATGGGCTTTGGATGTAATGCTGCTGGTGTGATTGCGACACGTATTATCAGTAGTCCGCGAGAGAAGTTAATCGCGATTATTACCAATAACTTTTCGCTCTGCAACGGAAGGTGGCCCACGCAAATCCTTATTGCTACTATATTTTTAGGTGTATTAGCCCCAACAAAATGGTCAGGAACTGTCTCGATGTTGGCTGTTATTTTTATCGCTATCTTAGGTATTGTTTTTACCTTTTTCACCTCTTGGTTATTATCAAAAACCCTGCTTAAAGGAGAGTCTTCGTTTTTTACTTTAGAACTTCCTCCATACCGCCCACCTAAGTTTTTTCAGACCATTTATACCTCACTTATTGACCGCACATTAATCGTACTGTGGAGGGCAGTTGTGTTTGCAGCGCCTGCTGGAGCTGTAATTTGGTTGATTTCGAATATTCATATAGGAGATCAAAGTATTGCCGTATGGGCGATCAATGGTTTAAATCCCTTTGGTGTGTTTATCGGATTAAATGGAGTGATTTTATTGGCTTATGTCGTAGCTATTCCTGCTAATGAAATTGTGATTCCCACCATACTGATGTTGACTACGATGATGGTCGGAACGACTACTTTAGGAGCCGGAGCTGGTGTGATGTTTGAGGGGAGTAATACTGAAATCGCTAGTTTATTGCAAGCTGGAGGTTGGACTACGCTCACGGCTATTAACCTGATGTTATTCAGCCTGCTTCACAACCCTTGTAGTACGACTATTTATACTATTTACAAAGAAACCGGTAGTCGAAAATGGACTGCTGTGGCTACTTTCTTGCCTATTATTTACGGTGTCATTATATGTTTTCTAGTGGCTCAGTTATGGTATTACTTTGCATAATTCTGTTGCATAGGACATGTCTTAATGTCAATAAGGATCACCCGTTATATTATACTGTATTTTTATAGGTGTGAACAATTTAATTTTTCTTTTAAGTAAGCTGTGTTTTTAATACCTTTCGATGAATAATATTTAAGCGCATATTCTTTACTTATGTGATTACATATTATATTTTTGTAAAATGGAATTTTCATCAAAAATATTAGAACGGGCAGTCAATGAGATGTCTCAACTTCCCGGAATCGGCAAACGAACTGCTTTGCGTTTAGTGTTGCATTTACTAAAACAACCCAAAGACCAGACCGAATTTCTAGCTAATTCACTGCTAGAAGTTACTCAAAACATTATTTTCTGTAAACATTGCCACTCAATTTCTGACCTAGAAGTATGTCAAATATGCTCAAATCCGAATAGATTGCACAATATTATATGTGTAGTAGAGGATATTAGAGATGTTATGGCAATTGAAAACACAGGACAGTTTAAAGGTGTTTACCATGTTTTGGGTGGGAAGATTTCTCCTATGGAAGGCGTAGGGCCCTCACAGCTAAACATTATTTCGTTGGTAGAAAAAATCAAAAATGGAGGTGTTTCAGAGGTGATATTTGCCTTAAGTCCAACGATGGAAGGGGATACAACGAATTTTTATATCTACAGACAAATCAAGGATTGCGATTTAATACTTTCGACAATTGCTAGAGGTATAGCTGTTGGAGATGAGCTTGAATATGCGGATGAGATTACTTTGGGCAGGAGTATTCAAAAAAGAATTCCGTTTGAGAATTCTTTGCAGTCCTAAAAAATGTTAAAAATAAAAAAAAGATATATCTTTGCCTCTTGTAAAAAAGAATCGAAATTTTATGATAAAAAATAGTATAGCCCTTATCCTTTTAGTTTTAATGTCTTCTTGTGTCCCTTATAAGGACATTGTTTATCTACAGAAATCTAAGGATAAAGATGAGCAAAACGTCCAAGCAGATGTTTTTAAGCCCTACCGCTTTCAGATAGGTGATCAGATTAAGATTCAAGTAAAATCTGATTTAGCTGATGATAAAATAAGTAAACTTTTTCAGATAAGTGAAGGAACGAGCAATGCTTCAACCGCTAATCAAGGAGGAGGTTTATACTTCAACTCATTTATAGTTGATGAGCACGGGAATATTCGTATACCGCTTATTGGAGAAATAAATGTGCTAGGTTTTACAGCTGATGAAACACGCCAAAAAGTGGAGCAAGAGCTCAGAGCTGATCACTATACAGAAAATGCCAAT
>CAZRCB010000121.1:0-5451 GCA_964598455.1 uncultured Flavobacterium sp. | reverse complement strand
TTAAAGTCATATACACAGAAAATAATAATAGAAAAGAATTTAGAGCACACTTCTCATTAAAACGATAAAAACATGCGATTCAAAAAAATATATTTAGCACTATTAGTTTTGATAACATCACAGACTTCTTTCTCTCAAGAAGGAATAGCTGTATATTCAGATTATCTATCGGATAACCTGTATCTATTACACCCATCAATGGCAGGAGCTGCAAATTGTGCTAAAGTTAGACTTACAGCAAGACAACAATGGATGGACCAAGATGAGGCGCCAATGTTACAAACCCTGAGTTTCAACACAGCGGTTGGAGAGCGTTCAGGAGTTGGGATTATTGCATTCAATGACCGAAACGGTTATCATTCTCAAATGGGAGCAAAACTTTCATATGCGCACCACTTGCGTTTCTCTAGAAGCGATTTTGATTTGAACCAACTCTCGTTTGGTATGAGTGCAGGTCTTATTCAGAGTGTACTAGATGAGTCAAAATTCGGTCCTACTTTTGATCCAATCATAGATGGTGGCATGAACCAAAAAGACTCTTATTTCAATATTGACTTAGGTGCTTCTTATTTGTTTATGGACTTCTTTGCACACGTAACGGTAAAGAATGCTATTGCTAGTAAAAGAGATATCTATACAGATATAGAATCTGATAACTTGAGAAAATATTTGTTTAGCGTAGGTTATATCTTTGGAGATAGCGATAGAATTCAGTTTGAGCCATCAGTACTTTTCCAAATGGTAGATGAAACAGGAGAAAAAACCATTGACTTAAACATCAAGGCATATAAGGATTTTGAACTAGGAAAACTATGGGGAGGACTTTCATACAGAAGAAGTCTAGAAGGTGCTAATTACAACAATGGGTCATCAACAGAAGCCCAACACCTACAATACGTTACACCTGTAATCGGAGTTAACTATAAGAACTTTATGTTTGCTTATACCTATTCACACCTGTTAGGCGATGTAAAATTTGACACAGGCGGATTCCACCAAATTACCTTAGGGCTTAATTTGTTCTGCAAAAAAGAGAGATGGGATTGTAACTGCCCGGCAGTAAACTAAAAAGCATATCGCAACAATAAACTAAAAATCTCTGATTTGTATCAAAAACAAATCAGAGATTTTTGCTTTAAGTCAATTCTGAAATAATTGATATACTCGTGTGATTTCAGATATAATTCAGACCTTTGTCAAAATCATATACAAGCCAAATTATGCAATTGTTTTATTCCCCAGACATCTATTCAGATACAGAAACCTATCGATTTGATAAAGAAGAAAGCAAACACATCATCAGAGTATTGCGAAAGAAAGAAGGCGACAATATCAGTATCACTAACGGAAAAGGCTATTTGTTCAGTTGTGAAATCACGTTGGCATCAGAAAAGAAGTGCGAAGTTAAGATTGTGAAGTCAGAGTGGTTTGAGCCTAATGATTATTACCTACATCTAGCGGTTGCTCCGACGAAATTAAACGACCGTTATGAATGGTTTTTAGAGAAAGCTACTGAGATTGGCGTTCACGAAATCACCCCTATTATTTGCGAACACTCCGAAAGAAAAGAAGTTAAAATAGAACGCTTTCAGAAAATCATCCTAGCTGCGATGAAACAGTCTTTGCACTACTATTTGCCAAAGCTAAACGAGGCTATCAACTTTGCTGATTATATCAAAACAGTGCATCAAGGCCAACTTTATATTGCGCATTGTGAAGAGGATGACAAAAAAGAATTAGCACATGAGATTGCTCCAAAACAACCCGTAACCGTGCTTATCGGTCCTGAGGGAGACTTCTCTGAAAGGGAAATAAAAACAGCTGTTTCTGCAGGGTATATTCCTGTCTCTCTAGGAAAAACAAGACTTCGCACAGAAACAGCCGCTGTATATACCGCTGTAGTGGTTTCAATAAAACAAGAAGTAGATTAGATCTCGATGGACTCTCCTATTTCCAACAACATTAAATCTTTTCCTTTGTCGAAGAACTTGCGTTTTGCTTCTTCGTGGTCAATATCGATAAAACCAAAAGTATCGTAGTGATACCCAAGAATCTTATCACATTGGATGAAATCAGAAGCAATAATAGCATCTTCTATATCCATCGTGAAATTATCGCCAATTGGCAAAACAGCCAAATCTAATTTCGTTCTGAGCGGAATGAGTTTCATATCATACGTAAGTGCAGTATCTCCTGAGACATAAATATTTCTGCGTTCGCCCTCAATCACAAAACCTCCGGGATTGCCTCCGTATGTACCATCAGCAAATGAACTGCTGTGAATGGCTGAAACATATTTTACTTTGCCAAAATCAAACACCCAGCTTCCACCATGATTCATCGGATGCGTTTCTAAGCCTTTTCTAGCATAATAGTCTGCGATTTCTGCATTTGACACGATGACAGCAGCATTTTTCCAAGCTAGTGCTTCTGCATCTAGCGTATGGTCTTGGTGCGCGTGCGTTAGCAGGATATAATCTACCTTAATTTTATCTATATCAATATGAGCTGCCTTTGGGTTTCCTGTGATAAACGGGTCGATAAGGATATGTTTGCCAGAAACTTCTAGACCTATACAAGCATGTCCGTAAAAAGTAATTTTCATAGTTAGTTTATTGTGCAAATTCGTAATCTTTTTGGGTGTTACCATCGGCAATCTGAACGTTTAGTGCTTTGCCTTGAGCATTGATAACAAAGGCTATGACCTGTAGTTTATTCAAGTTTTCAGGCGAATAACTAACAGGAAGGCCCGTAAAACTAATTTCTGAGCCAGCCGTTGCAGGTTGACCTAGATCATTCCCTAGGATATTTCCGTGCACACCTCTAAGTACGTGATCATGGGTAAACCCAGTAAGTACTTGAACACCGTTGTATAAATCTGAATTATAGTTGGCTTGGTCTGCAGTCAGCCCGTTCTCTACTATATATATAACATATCTTAGATCACCTGCGATAGTCTCTTTGAAGGCAAAAGAAACATCAACTGTTCCAGAAGTATCGCCTAGGTTAGAATTTATTTTTATTCCGATAGGTGATTCGGGAAGCATCAAGTCAATAGGTTGATTAACAAAGTGGTGTTGTGGATGTTTCCAGATAGTCTTTCTATTAATCGTTGCAAACGGATAAGCGCCTTCTACTTGAAGGTAGTCCTCTAGTGGAATTCTACCCGGAAAATCAAAAGGGTCTGCATTGTGAATACCTACGGCAACTACATTCTGGGTCTGCGCTTGCACTTGTTCTATGGCATAAATAATTCTAGTACACCATCCGCACCAAGTACCTGTAAAATCTTCAATCAATACTTTATGTCTAAAATATAGATTGCTCGTATCTTCTATAACATTCACTATTTTCTTATTAGTTATGAAGTCTCTACCACTTATTTCATCGGTGAATCGGGCATAGACTTCAAAAGACCCTAGTTCAGTAGGGACAAATACATTTCCTTCTATAGCAATATCGTTTATGAAAATCTCAGAATTTAAAGTTAAATTATCTCCTGCATTATTCGAAACAATAAAGGTTACGACTTCTTGCTCTTCAGGATTATCATTTAGCAGCACGTTATATTTATCAGATATAATCGAAATAAGCTTAATTTGATTGTCATAAATATGGTTGTCAGCATTTTCGTCATCTCCACACGAAACTGCAATAAGTGAAAAACCAGTCAGTAAAATTAAAAGTGAAAAAATCTTTTTCATAAATGGTGTGTTTGTTTGTTTTGACAAGTGTTTTTTTGTTTGTTTGTAGTTTAAATATATTTTACGAAAGTAGAATTTTTTTTCCATTTAACA
The DNA here is from genome assembly GCA_964598455.1 of uncultured Flavobacterium sp. Lineage (GTDB taxonomy): Bacteria > Bacteroidota > Bacteroidia > Flavobacteriales > Flavobacteriaceae > Flavobacterium. The sequence goes on along the minus strand of CAZRCB010000121.1, from coordinate 1,654 downwards.
TCAACATCTACTCAATTTACATATATTTGCTAATCAAAAAAATGCGAAATTCTGCTATTATGAAAAAAACAACACTATTTTTATTTTTATTATTCGGGCTTATCGGAATAGCTCAACAGAGTAAATTCCCTAATTTAACGCTTAAAAACTTAGACGGCAAAAGTGTAAATATTTCGAAGTACAACACTACAGACAAACCTACGATTATTAGCTTTTGGGCAACTTGGTGCGGACCTTGTGTCAACGAACTTTCTGCTATTCACAATGTATATGACGATTGGCAAGATGAACTAGATATCGAACTCATAGCAATTTCTATCGATGATGCTCGTACTAAAAAAAGAGTAAAACCGATGATCAACGGAAAAGGCTGGAATTATGAAATCCTCCTCGACGACAACAATGACTTGAAGAGAGCTATGAATATCACTAACGTACCTTACACAATCGTAGTGTACAAAGGTGAGGTGATTTATGAGCACTCTAATTACACGCCAGGGTCAGAAAAAGAAATGTTTAGAATAATAAAAAGCAAAGTAAAAAAATAATTTCCCGTAGGAATTATGATCAAAAAACTAACGTATCTAGGTCTTCTGCTCAGTAGCTTATCGCTCTTAGCTCAAGAGGAAGAAAAACAAAACAAAGGCATCTTCAACATCGGAATCGAATCAAACAGCCAATGGTATAAGGACATTAAACCACCGAATAAAGATACTGACAAACTATTCCGTTCGAATAATTATATCAAAGGAGATTATTACATCAATAAATGGGAATTTGGGATGCAACTCGAATCCTACAGCCCCAAAGCCCTCTTGAACTATGCACCTGCACTGGACAAAACTGAAGTAGGTGCTGTATATGCCCGCTACAACAACCCAGACATAGGCCTCGATGTTACGGCAGGACACTTTTACGAACAATTCGGGAGTGGTCTTATCTTGCGTTCTTGGGAGGACAGGCAACTCGGCATCAACAACGCGTTATTTGGAGGTAGAGTGGGTTATGCCTTTCTGCCCGGAGCCAAAGTCACCGTACTTGGAGGAAAACAACGTATTGGGATGGGCTTTGACCTTTCTGACTCATTTATCTCTGGTGCCAATGTCGATATGAATATAGCTGAATTAGCTGCCTTAGAAGAAATTGACCTGAATATAGGCGCTTCGTATGTAGGACGCTACGAAAACCTTCAGGAAAAGTATTCGGATTTAGACAAAATGACCAATATGTATTCTGTTAGAGCAGATATGTCAAAAGGTGGTTTTTATGCTGGAGCAGAATATGTATATAAATCTAAAGATGCTTTAGTTGAAGGAGGGGGTGCCGTACAAACTATTTTTGATGACAAACTCTATGACGGTAACGCATTGTTGCTGAACTTTGGTTATTCTCAAAGTGGCTTTGGATTAGATGTTAACCTCAGAAGAGTACAAAATATTGGGATGTATTCAGAAAGAGGCTTGCAAGGAAATAAATTTAATACAGGGGTTGTGAATTATGTACCATCACTAACCAAACAATATGATTTTGCACTTCAAAATATCTATGTATATCAAGTACAGTCTACAACTAGTTTCGATCCACTTTTAAAACCAGGAGAAATAGGAGGTCAATTTGACTTGTTCTACCAGTTCAAGAGAAACACCTCTATGGG
>CAZRCB010000120.1:0-5635 GCA_964598455.1 uncultured Flavobacterium sp. | reverse complement strand
AGATAAATCAATTAGCATTCCAAATTTCTATCGACGTAGATTTGATTATTTCTTTTTGGTTTTGCAAACTCTTCAACTTCGCTCAGGTTCCTTTTGTATCACTTTTGCAATAGAGTTCTTGCAAAGCTACAAATTACAGCTAAAAAACCATAGATTAAAAGTCATTCACTCAACGATTTCTAATATTTATTTATCTTGTTGTGCTATCTCCTGAACGATCATCAAAATCAAACAGAGATTTAGTTATGAATTATTGTTTTGAATCCTTGCATTTCGCATATTTGACAGGCAAAAAACTTGAAATTAATCTAATTAAAAAATTCGTCAGAAAACCATACTCACAATAGTATTAAAACAACAAAGCAAGGATAAATCCTTGCTTTGTTGTATGGTTTGGTTTTAAGCTTTATTAGTTCACAACTACTTTTTTGGTGATAGTTTGGTTGCCAATATTCATATTTAAGATATAGAATCCTTGTGGAATATTATCTATTGTGTAAGTATCATTCTGAGCAGTTGGTCTAACTATTTTTTGGATAATCTGCCCATTAAGATTGATTAATTTGATTTCTTCAACTTCTCTGTCAGTTGTAATATTGACTTTATTATCCCTTGCTGGGTTTGGATATAAAGATACATAAATAGGTTCGAAGTCCACAATTGATGCTGAAGTACCCCATACAGAAGCAACAAAACTTGGCTCATCAATATAAGGATTTCGATTGCCTTGGTGTTGATATATCCTGTTGTTAATCGCAATTTCTCTAGGGCTCACAGGGTCTTGTTCGTGCCATTGTAGTAGCACATCTAAAAAAGCTGGGTTTAATGCTGGATAAGAATTACTAGCAAACATATCATAACCACTCCAGTTTGATATTTGTGTCTCATAACGCGTAACGAAGTAAAAATAAATACGAGCAAAGTCTCCTTTAAACTCATCAATAGGTTCAAACACAGTCCCTACATATCCAGGAACTGCGCTACTACCGCGCTTAGAACCATTGGTTGAAGTCCAGTTGGCAGAGTTCACTTTACCGATCGGGAAGTTGCTTCGTTGTGCATTGACATAGCCATCTGCCGGCAATATATGGTGCGCATCAGTAACCATAGGAGATGCTTGGTTGAAAACAGATTGTGGAATCACGTGTTCTCTGTTATAACAATCTGCTTCGCTATTATAATTTCCGCATTGATCTGCTTGTCCTACATAATAGTTATACGCATCAGGTCCATTAGGCTTTTCTGAGTACACATCTAACAGCGTACCGTCATTTTCATAATAGATGTCTTTGTACGCATTGTGGTTATAAAGGGACCAGAGTGAGTTGTAACTTTGACTATTATGTCCCTTAATAATATTATATAACTGGGTTTTAAGCTGAGCTCCTGTGCCGGTTGCTGTGCTATAGTAGTTTGCTGGAGGCTGTGCGAACCCGATTAAAGCGCTAAGGGCTACTAAGCTAAAAATAAATCTTTTCATATTACAAATTTGATATACACAAAAAGTGAGGAAGCAAAAGTAAGCATTTTTGTCAAAAAACACATTATTAACTGTGTTTTAACCTATGTTTACACTTTATCTCTACTCCTCAGGAAGTTGTTTACAAACAAAAAACAGCCGGCTCCAACAGACCTTTACGCAATATACAAACTATGAGTATATGTATTTTTACAATAAATTTTTATTGAAACAGCCTTAAAAAGTTAGCATTATTTCGTAACTTTCGGAAGGATTTCTGCTCAAAAATTGTATTATACGAAATCCGTCTATTACAGAATCCTTAAATACAGTAGTTATGATTCAAGCAAAAATAAAATCTATAGAAAAAGCAACACACAATGTGATGCATATCAAAACAGAAAAACCACAACAAGTGGATTATCTTGCAGGACAGGCCGTAGACGTAGCTATTGACAAACCCAATTGGGAAACCAAGTTAAGGGCTTTTACTTTTACATCACTACCGACTGACAATTATTTAGAATTTTTCATCAAGACCTATCCTGAACACAAAGGCGTAACGGAACAGATAAGTCAATTAAAACAAGGTGATACGCTTTTGATTGGCGAAACTTTTGGTGATATTCAGTATGCAGGTGAAGGAATTTTCATTGCCGGTGGAGCGGGAATCACTCCATTTATCGCTATACTAAAAGAGCTTAAAGCCCAGAACAATATCGGTAATAACAAACTGATCTTTGCTAATAATACCGCCGCTGATATTATTCAGAAAGATTTTTTCAGCCAAATATTAGGCAGTAATTTCATCAATGTATTATCAAAAGAAGATATTCAGGGCTATGAGTACGGGTATATCACAAAAGAACTCATACAATCACAGATGCAGGGTAAGAACACTCATTTTTATCTATGTGGACCTCCACCGATGATGGATGCAGTGCTAGAACAGCTCAGAGAATTGGGGGTTGATGATGCTAAGATTATAAAAGAGCAGTTTTAAGTTGCTTGTAATTGAGATCGTCTTAGCCGAAATAAACTTTTTAGAAGATACTTTAAAAAGTATATATTTGGGTTCAGCAATAAATAAATATAGGTATTGAAAAATAATCGTTGGACATATATACTCCTACTGCTTTTCCTTCTAGTTATAATTGGGTTTTGGGCAACTCTGAAGTTTGATCTAAAATCAAAACTTCCTGAATTTGACTTGGGTGATTTGAACCCTAAAACCAGCTTTGCTGTAGGAGAAAAAACAGATAGTCTGAACGGCGTATATGTGTTTTACAACGGAAGTGTAGGCCACGTAAAGGGTAGGAACACTACGGCTGATGGTTATAATCTAGGGCTAAAGTATCAATGTGTAGAATTTGTAAAAAGGTATTACTATCAGCACTTAAAACATAAAATGCCTGATAGTTACGGTCATGCAAAGGATTTTTTCAATCCTAATTTAGAAGACGGAAAAATTAGCAAAAGACGCAACCTTACGCAATACACAAACAAGAGTAAATCAAAACCCAAGGTGAATGATTTACTTGTTTTTAATGGTACAAGCTTCAACAAATACAGGCACGTAGCCATTGTTTCAAAAGTGACAAAAAACAGAATCGAAATCATTCAGCAAAATCCAGGACCTTTTAGCAAATCAAGAGAGAGTTTTTTGCTTAGCCATACCAATGGGAAATGGGAGATAAAGGAGGAACGTGTATTGGGTTGGTTGAGAAAGGAGTGAAACGATACAAAGTTAATACAAAAAAAAGGAGGTCAAATTTTGACCTCCTTTTCTGTAGATATAAAAACCTTGATTAAATCAGTTTTAAGACCATATCAGGGAAAAGACCGATTGCAATATTGATTAAGGTTGCGGCAACGGCTACGACTGTATAAACAGGTGATATTGTCACAGCATCTTCGTTGCTGTCTTTTGTGTACATTGCTAAAATCAGTTTGAAGTAATATCCGATAGATATAATTGAGTTGATTACCGCAATAATCACAAGGGTGGTATAACCCATCTCTAACATCTGACCGAATAAGAACACTTTTCCGAAGAAACCTCCAAGAATCGGAATTCCAGAAAGTGAAAGTAAGGCAATAGTCAAGGTCAGAGCCAATAACGGGTGTTTCTTTCCGAGTCCGTTGAAGCGGTAGATATCTTCGTCATCTTTATCTTTAGTAATCACCACAACCACGGCAAAAGCAGCGATACCAGCAATGGCATAAGCAGTAGCGTAATACAACAAGTTGTTAGCTCCGTGAGGAATGGCAAGCAAAGCCATCAGCATAAAACCAGCGTGAGAAATACCCGAGAAAGCCAACATACGCTTCACGTTCTGTTGTCTGAGCGCCATAATATTACCTACAGCCATTGACAGTATTGAAATAACTATCAGAGCATTGGTGAAACCTTCTGAGAAGTTCCCGTACATTCCTTCAATCAATCTATAAAAACCAGCGATAGCAATTACTTTTGCAAGCGTACTCATCAGTGCAGTAATTAGCGTTGGCGAACCTTGGTATACATCGGGTGCCCATAGGTGAAACGGTACAGCTGCGATTTTGAACAACATCGCTACACTCACCATCGCAATTCCGATATAGAACCAATCTTCTACACCTGCGCTCATTCCCGCTTGATGGATAACCTCCATATCAAACGAACCTGTGGCACCATAGATTAGGGCAATTCCGAAAAGTAAGAATCCAGAAGCAAAAGCTCCCATCAAGAAGTATTTCATTCCAGCTTCGTTACTCTTCACGTCCAACGGCTTGCTTGCCGCTAAGATATAAAGCGAAACTGATAGAATTTCGATTCCTAAGAAGTAAGTAGCTAGGTTACCGAAAGAAACCATCGCCACTCCACCGAATAACAACAAGAGCTTTACAGTGACATAGTCAGATAATCTCTTTGAGTCTTTGCTATAAAAATCAGCACCCATCAATACGATGAAAATGGTAAGCAAGATGAATAACGACGAGAAACTCATCGAATATTTGTCTTCTATAATAGTGTTGCTAAAGAAAGAGGCCGGACCCGATTCCATAAAAATTCCTCCTAGAGAAATTCCCAATGTGGTTAATAAACCTGCGATTGTAACAGGTATAATTGTCTTTCTCGCTCCGAAAATTTCAAGCAACAAAACTAAAATTGCCAGTGCACCAATAGCTATTAATGTATTCATAGTTTATTTTTTCTTGTTCTGTTTTAATTTCTGAATATCTGCCTCAATTTCTTTCAGGCTTTGTTCTTTTTCAATTTCTTTCTGAATCAGCTGATACTTTACATATTCTTTTTCAGACTTTTCCAATGCCTTTTCGTGGCTTATTTTTCCTGCGTGTGAAAGCAATTCTCTTCCGTTGAGCTGAAGCAAAACATCCAAACGCTCTATCCAGTCTTTCATATACATCGGATTGCGTTGTTGAGCCATTGTTTCGGCAAATGCCAGATATTGCTCCACAAGCAAACCCAGTAATTTTATTTCTTCTTCATTGAGATAATTTTTTGCAATGCTTACATCTGATTTTTTGATGTTTGCAGGCTTTTTCTTATCAAATGACTGCATTCCCAACAACGGAAGCGAGGCATCAACTCTTCTATATACCAATTCTGCTGCTGTTTGCTCACTGATTGCCCAAAGCAATTTGTTTTGGACAGTCTTAAAAAACAATACCGTTTTTTCGTCTTTCGGGTCATAATCAATACTTGTGGTATAGATATCTTTTATCTTCTGATAAAAAAAACGTTCCGAAAGCCGTATCTCCCTGATGCGTTCCTGTAATTCGGAAAAATAATTCATCGAACTACCCGATTTGAAACGTTCGTCATTCAGAGTAAATCCTTTTACGATATATTCTTTAAGACGTTGCGTTGCCCATATACGGAACTGTGTTCCCTGTAATGATTTAACCCTGTACCCGACAGAAATAATCACATCAAGGTTATAATGTTCTATTTCTCTTTCAACCGTTCTGCTTCCTTCATTACGAACTTGTCGGAATTTCCGACAGGTTGAAATTTGCTCTAATTCTCCCTCTTCATATATGTTTAAAATATGCTCTGTAACCGTACTTCTTCCTTTTCCGAAAAGCAAAGCCATTTGTTCCTGATTCAGCCAAACCGTCTCATCTTCCAAGCGTACATCAATTTTGATGTTGCCCTCATTGCTTTGATAT
>CAZRCB010000119.1:0-5727 GCA_964598455.1 uncultured Flavobacterium sp. | reverse complement strand
TACTTTGTAAAACACAAATACTAACATCCTTCTAAATACAAACTAATGCATATATATTAATGTGTAGGAAGAGGGAAAACGATCTCCTTAATTATTCCGCTTTGACCTATAATACGTATAAATCACATTATATACAAAGAGTAATTAAAACTAGATTATCAGAATTGAACATAAAATACCTCTAACTCAGGTTTTAGCTACAGGTCTTCGGAAGAAATATCTTTGCAAAAAGCTGCTTCCATATTAGTGCTGAAAGAAGATTCCTTCGTTTGTCGAGCCAACTCCTATATATAGATATACAAAAAGAAGCCTAAAATAAAATTGCACAAACAGGAAATGAACCCTATTTGTGCAATTATAAAATATAGTGCTGGCTAGAAAGACTATCCTAAAGATAGTTTACATTTTACTTAACCAGGTTTTCATACTCACTTCTTTTTCGATTATAGCATTTAGCTCTTCGATTTTCATTCGTTGCTGCTGCATCGTGTCTCTGTGACGAATAGTTACGGTTTGGTCTTCTAAGGTCTGGTGATCTACAGTCACACAAAACGGAGTACCCAAAGCATCCTGTCTTCTGTAACGTCTTCCCACTGCATCCTTCTCATCATAAGCAACTGCAAAGCCCCATTTCAGATCATCTACTATCTTTTGAGCAATCTCTGGCAAGCCATCTTTTTTGATAAGCGGGAAAACTGCAACTTTGGTTGGAGCCAATACTGCAGGTAACTTAAGCACCGTTCTAGTTGAGCCATCTTCGAGAGTTTCTTCTTGTAGTGAATTAGAGAAAATAGCTAGAAACAATCTATCTAAACCAACAGATGTTTCGACCACATAAGGCACATAGTTCTGATTGGTCTCATTATCGAAGTATTGTAGCTTTTTACCTGAAAACTGCTCGTGCGCTTTAAGGTCAAAATCTGTTCTAGAGTGGATTCCTTCTAATTCTTTGAACCCAAAAGGGAAATTAAATTCGATATCTGTTGCGGCGTTGGCATAATGGGCTAACTTTTCGTGGTCGTGGTAACGGTAATTTTCTTTGCCTAAGCCTAAAGACAAGTGCCAGTTCAAACGAGTTTCTTTCCAGTATTCGTACCATTTCATCTCTTCTCCTGGTTTAACAAAAAACTGCATCTCCATTTGTTCAAACTCTCTCATTCTGAAAATAAATTGACGCGCTACAATTTCGTTTCTAAACGCCTTACCTGTTTGCGCTATCCCGAAAGGAATTCTCATACGTCCTGTTTTCTGTACGTTCAAGAAGTTTACGAAAATACCTTGTGCTGTTTCTGGTCTAAGGAATAAATCCATAGCATTGTCTGCTGAAGCGCCCAATTTTGTACCAAACATCAGGTTGAATTGACGTACTTCTGTCCAGTTTTTGGAGCCTGTGTCAGGATCTGCAATTCCTAGCTCTTCTATAAGTGCTTTTACATCTGCCAAATTACCGCTATCAAGGCCTTTTGCCATGCGCTCTATAATCTCTTTTTGCTGTTTGATGTAACCTACGACTCTTTCGTTTGTGGCTTTATATTGTTCTTCATCAAATGACTCACCGAATCGCGCTCTTGCTTTTTCAATTTCTTTTTGAGCTTTTTGGTTGATTTTTTCTACAAAATCTTCAATCAACACATCGGCTCTATATCTTTTTTTAGAGTCCTTGTTATCAATAAGCGGATCGTTAAAAGCATCAATATGTCCGGAAGCCTTCCAAGTAGTTGGATGCATCAGTATAGCTGCGTCTATACCAACAATATTTTGGTTCATCTGCACCATTGACTTCCACCAATATTCTCTTATATTTTTTTTGAGTTCAACACCATTCTGTGCGTAGTCATATACTGCGCTTAGTCCGTCATATATTTCGCTTGACGGAAATATATATCCGTATTCTTTTGCGTGAGATACTACGTTTTTGAATAAATCTTCTTGTTTTGCCATTTTTATAAGTACATAAAATGTTAATCAGTGTGCGAAATTACGATAAAAATCAGAAGTAACCTAAACAAAAAAACCGCTTTGACACTTGACTGTCAAAGCGGTTTCTAGAATTTAGGAAGAGATACTAGCTTGCTTTTCTTTTGGCTTGAATCATCTTAAGTTCTAATTCTTTTACCTTAAGTTCACTTTCCATTATTTTTATTTCTTGTTTTTGTTGGTCTACTGGTGACAACTTACCTTTAAGTTTCTTTTTCTCAAACTTATTTTTCATTCTTTCGAGTTTGATTTTCTCTTTCGAAAATTTATCAGCAGCTTTATTGGCTCTCTTTTCAGCCTTCATTTGTGCTTTTGCAGCTTTTTCGGCTTTTCTTAAGGCTTTCTCTTCTGCTTTAGCTTTCTTTCGAGCAATTTTTAATTCTCTTTCTGCTTGTTTTTTCTGTGCTTTTTCAAGCTTCTGCTCGTCTTTAAATGCTCTTTCATCTGACTTTAGCTGTGCTTCTCTGAGCTTATCTTCTCTTTCTTTGAGTTCTTGATTAGCTTTGTTTTTTTGGTCAATTTCAAGTTTTTGATTTGTCGTTTCAGCTTTTTTTACTGGTAACTTATCAATTTCTTGAGCCTGAATAGCATCCTCAATCTTAAGGTTCTCTTTTACTGTAGAAGCTGGTTGTTGAGCAAACATTGCAAATGAAGCTAATAGGAACGATCCTAATAAAAATCTTTTTGTATTCATGTCTTATTTTTATGTTTTCAAATAAAATTCAGGCAAAGATAATGCCAATTTAATTATTCGACCAAATACTGATGTATTTTTGTGCAATTCGGGTATAATTATGTTCGTTTTTAACAAACCTTAGTGCGTTTTCTGATATCTCCTTAAGCTTTTCAGGGTTTTCAATCAAGTATGCCATTTTCTCGATCAAGTATTCCGTGTTAGGCAGTGCATTAATCACAATTTCATCTTCATTAAGACCGTAATATTTTAGGAATTCTTCTTCTGCGCCCGTAAATACAATTTTTCCTTTAGCCATAGCTTCGAGTGCATTGTAGCCTTGGTCATATGAATAAATCTGATCGAGCAAAATATGACATCGGTTATAAGAATTGATATACTCAGCATACGGAAGGTTTTCAGCAATCACCACTTCTACCCTATTTGGATATTTCTGTTTGATAACCTCAAGCGCTTGTTCGAAAAACGGGATACCTTTTTTGATATAGGTAAACCTATTAATCCCCAAGAAGAAAATGATTTTATCTTTGATCTCAAAGTCTATAGGTTGTATTTTATCCGTATTTATGGGATTCGGAATAAGTCCTAGAAACTTGGGGTTTCCCTCTAAAGGTAAAACATAATCGAAATCTGAAGCAATAACTCCATTTACATGTGCATACAGAAACACGGATAATTCAGCAAAAGGTTTTTTCAGATACTTATATATATAATCGTATTCTGATTTTAGCGAAGGATTGCTGTGGTATGGATCTAACAGCGAATACTTGAAGCCTCCGTTATTCATGAAACTTACAGAAACATAGTCTACCCCACAGGACAGAAGAAAGGTTTTCTTATTTTGATGGATGAGTTTTTTGAGGATTTGTTTCTCTAGCCAGGCGAAGGTCTGTATTGGGGTTTCATTGATCAGTTGCACCACATCATAGTTCTTTAGTTGGTTTAACATAAAATAAAACCGAATCCCTCTTTCGAGCGAATAGATATTATAGCCGAAGAGTTTAGAGAAAATCTTATTCAGATATTTAAAAAAGGGTCTTTCTGTCCACTTTGCCTGATAATTATAATCCACATCAAAGTTCTTGAACGCATCACCTGTACCGACAAGCGTTACCCGATGTCCTAACTCTTGCAGACCTTCTTTAAGCGAATTGTGCAATCTACTGTATTCTCCTATAAGCAGAATCTTCATAAATCGTTTATATTTGTATCCAAAAGTAGTCCAAAAATAATATGCCTGAAAACAAAACCTATAAAATATGCCTCGTAGGCAACTCACTTTCTGGAGGAGGAGCAGAAAAGGCACATTCAGTTTTGTCAAATAGCTTGCATAAAGCAGGATTTGAGATTCACAACTTGCTTTTTGACGACATGCCTATAGACTATGAATTTTCTGGAGAACTTTTTATTTTGGATTTTAAACCTTCTTTGACTTATGTAACTAAAATCAAACGCCTCATTACACTCAATCAATATATAAAGAGACACAACTTTGATTATATAATCGACTTCAGATATCGAGGGACTTGGTACACCGAATGGATCATAGTCAGATACATCTTCAGTAAAAGCAATTACATACCGAGAATAGCAAGCTACAATACCGAACTTTATTTTACAAACAACAATTTTGTATCCAGGAATCTGTACAAAAAAGCATTCGCTATACATACTGTTTCAAAAGGATTGGAGCTTAAAGTTAGGGAGAGATACAACTACAAAAATGTGCGCACGGTATATAATAGTATAGAATTAGATAAAATTCAATCGCTTGCTGAGGAACTAATTGATATAAATTATGAATATATCATTGCTGTGGGTAGAATGGCAGCTGATAATGTAAAGCAACAAGATGTGATTATCGAGGCTTATGCCAAATCTGTTTTGAGTCAAAAGGACATCAAGCTCGTACTTTTAGGCGATGGTGAAAACAAAAATAATCTGAAGAAGTTAGTAACTAAACTTCAACTTACAGACAAAGTAGTGTTTGTCGACTTCAAAGCTAATCCATTTCCGTATATCAAAAACGCGAAATTTTTAGTCCTTGCTAGTAAATACGAAGGTTTCCCGAACGTAATTCTTGAGAGCTTTGCTTGCGAAACGCCGGTAGTAAGCTATGATTGTCAAACAGGTCCGAGTGAGGTTATCAATCACAAACAAAATGGACTTTTGGTTGAAGACCAAAACATAGAGAAACTTACTGAAGCTTTAAATCTGATGGTTGAAGATGAGGCACTCTACCAGCTGTGTAGGTCAAATACGATAACCTCGGCTCGTGCGTTTAGTGTAGCGAATATTGAAAAAAAACTGTTTTACAAAATACCCTAGATTATAAAATAGTTTGTGAATATTATAGACTGACGCGATTGCCTTGTTATATTTAACACCTAGGTGCTATTAAAAAAAGAATTATATGTATATTTGTGATTGAATTGAATTAGTAATCAACCTGCTTATGAAAGGACCCGCATTTTATTCTAAGATATTACTTTTCGGAGAATATGGAATTATCAAAGATTCTAAAGGTCTTTCTATACCTTATAATTCCTATAATGGAGTTCTGAAGGTTGATGAAAATCCTAGTGCAGAAGCGCACAAATCAAATCAGAGTCTAAAGAAGTTCACTGAATTTCTTAAGAATTTGAGCTTCGATTCACCTGAATTAGTACAATTTGACTTTGAAGCTCTCGAGAGAGACGTCAACAGAGGTATGTATTTTGACTCTAGTATTCCTCAAGGATATGGCGTGGGCAGTAGTGGAGCACTTGTAGCTGCATTTTACGACCAATACGCACAGAATAAAATTACTGTATTAGAGAACCTTACAAGAGAAAAGCTACTGACCCTTAAGTCTATTTTCTCTGCGATGGAATCGTTTTTCCACGGGAAGAGTTCTGGGCTTGACCCATTAAACAGCTATTTAAGTATTCCAATTTTGATTAACTCAAAAGACCATATCGAAGCAACTGGAATTCCTACACAAAACACAAACGGGAAAGGCGCTGTATTTTTATTAGACAGCCAAATAGTTGGAGAAACTGCTCCGATGGTTTCTA
>CAZRCB010000118.1:0-5848 GCA_964598455.1 uncultured Flavobacterium sp. | reverse complement strand
AAAACAAAGTTAAGAATATTTGCTGATTAAGCTAAATCCGTAACCCAAAACATTTTTCAATAAAATACACCACAAACCTCTTAAATCCTCACAAAACTAAAGCCTGATAATTTACAATTATGAAATAGTTGCTCCTCGATAAATTCTAAACTTATGAAATACATCCGTTTTGAGTATCTTTGTCTTTTATATAGTATATTCCAGATAATGAAAAAAATATTTTTAGCCGTAGTAGTATTTGCTTCGCTAGTAGCTTGCAAAAAGAGCGCTCCAGAACAGATAGAGGCTCCGTCAGAAAACACAGAAGAAATGATTCCAGAGAAAACCACCACATCCACTTTTGGTCAAGATGCCTTACAAGAAAAACTGAAAACCACAGACGGAAAGACTGTTAGCCTTAAAGAAGTCTTAGATCAACACAAAGGAAAACCCATTCTGATAGATGTCTGGGCTTCTTGGTGTCCGGATTGTATTGAAGGAATGCCAAAATTGCACGAACTTCAAAAACAATATGATTTGGTTTATCTTTTCTTATCGTATGACAAAACCGAAGAAGCTTGGAAAGAAGGCATCGAAAAACACAAAACTATCGGAGAAAATTTTCTAATTCAATCTGCTTGGAAGGATGGAGACTTCAGAAAAGCTATTGAGCTAGACTGGATTCCGAGGTATATTTTGGTTGACCAAGAAGGAAATATCGCTCATTTCAGAGCTATAGAAGCCGATGACATAGAACTTATTACAAAAATTAAATCCCTTACGAAATGAGAAAAAACATTGTTGCAGGAAACTGGAAAATGAATAATACCCAGCAAGAAACCACTCGTTTGTTAGACGAAATACTCAGTAAAAACAACAATACTACAACCCAAATTATAGTTGCACCTAGTTTTGTAAACTTACCTTTAGCAGTTCAGAAGCTAAGAGGAACAAACATCAAAGTTGCCGCTCAAAACGCACATCAAAGCAAAAATGGCGCTTTCACCGGAGAAGTATCCATTCCGATGCTGAAGTCAATCGAGGTAAACACCGTAATACTTGGACACTCAGAAAGAAGAGCTTATTTTGGCGAAACCAATGCACTATTAGCAGAAAAAGTAAATGCAGCACTTGAAGACGATTTCAACATCATTTTCTGTTTCGGAGAAGAACTCAACGACCGAAAATCCGATAAGCATTTTGAAATTGTAGAAACTCAGATTAAAGAAGCTTTGTTTCACTTAGCTCCAGATAACATGAAAAACATTATCTTGGCGTATGAGCCTGTTTGGGCCATTGGCACTGGTGAGACAGCTACACCCGAACAAGCACAAGACATGCACGCGTTTATTCGCCAGAGCATAGCTACCAGATATGGCAGTGAGATTGCTAACCAAACCTCTATTTTATACGGAGGAAGCGTCAACGCTGCTAATGCAAAAGAGATTTTTGCCAAACCAGATGTCGATGGAGGTCTTATTGGTGGAGCAGCACTGAAAGCTGATGATTTCTTGACAATTGTCAATTCTTTTTAGTCTGTTTTTATTTTTACTTTGTAAGCATTTAATACAAATGCTCTGATCGCTATTCTACAAACTCACCCCATGCCTTTTAGCAGAAAACTTATCGATTGGTATTTGCAACATCAAAGAGATTTGCCTTGGAGACAGACCAAAGACCCATACAAAATTTGGCTTTCTGAAATCATCCTTCAGCAAACTAGAGTGGCACAAGGACTACCGTATTATGAGAATTTCGTGAAGCTCTTTCCTAGTGTTTTTGATTTGGCTAACGCCAATGAAGAACAAGTCCTCAAAACTTGGCAAGGCTTGGGATACTATTCTAGAGCACGCAACCTTCATCATACGGCAAAATATATAGTCAATAACTTAGACGGCTTTTTCCCTGACAACTATACTGATTTACTCCAACTAAAAGGAGTTGGAAGTTATACTGCCGCTGCTATTGCTTCCTTTGCTTATGGAGAACCTGTGGCCGTTTTAGACGGAAATGTATATCGTGTATTGGCTCGCTACTTTGGTATTGAAACTGATATTTCATCTCACTCTGCAAAAACAGAATTTCAGAGTATAGCCAATCAACTTTTGGATACTGACAGACCTTCACTTTTCAACCAGGCAATAATGGAGTTTGGTGCTATACGTTGTACCCCAAAAAATCCAGATTGCACCAATTGTATTTATAATGAGAGCTGTGTAGCACTTCAAACTAATCGGGTCAACAAGCTTCCGATAAAACTAAAAAAGACTAAAGTAACCAATCGCTATTTGCATTACTTGGTTTTTTTAGATCCAGAAAACAATACAATCATTGACAAAAGAACAGAAAAAGGCATTTGGAAAAACCTATATGATTTCCCTTTACTGGAATGGGATAACGAAGTAGAAGAGGCAACGGTTTTAGAAAAGATACAAGACTTATATTCAAAAAAACATCAAATAAAAACGATAGCCCTTTTCAACGAAAAAAAGATAGTACATAAGTTATCACACCAAAATCTACATATTTGTTTTTGGGAAATAAACATAAAACAACCCTTAAAAGAAGGTATTTCTTTAACAGAAATTTCAAGCTACCCCTTCCCGATAGTGCTTCACAACTTTATTGAGAATTCTTTGCTTAGTAAGCAAAAAGCAATATCTTTGAAATAGAAAAACTAGAAATTATGAGCAACGGAACATTAAACAAAGTTATGCTTATCGGTCATTTAGGCGATGATATTAAGATGCATTATTTTGAAGCAGGAAATTGTATAGGTAGATTTCCGTTAGCTACTAACGAAGTCTATACCAACAAACAAACGGGCGAGAAAATCACTTCAACCGAATGGCACAATATCGTAGTTAGAAACAAGGCAGCCGAATTGTGTGAGAAATACCTATCCAAAGGCGATAGAATTTATGTCGAAGGGAGAATCAAATCACGTCAGTGGCAAGATAACGATGGTGTGGTCAAAAACGCTATTGAAATTCAAGTTACCGAATTCACCTTTCTGAATGTCAAGAAAGATTTTGACCTTACTAACTCACAAAGCACACCCTAATAGATTGCAACAAAAACAAATGAAAAAGTTACTGATATTACTCCCTCTTCTAGGATTGTTTACTATAAGTTGCAAAGAGGAAACTTTCCCAAAACCCCAAGGTTATTTGAGATTAGAATATCCTATCGCTAAATACGAAACCTATCAGCCCAACTGCCCATTTAGTTTTGGCAAAAACAGCTATAGTACAATCAAACTTAAAAAAGACTGTGATTTTAATATTAACTATCCTTCGATGAAGGCAAGTATATACATAAGTTATAGACCTGTTGAAAATAATCTTGACGCACTGCTTAGCGATGCTCAACGCCTTACCTATCATCACTCTAAAAAAGCACAATCTATCTTAGAAGAACGCTATGTTAATGATGAGGATAAAGTTTATGGAATGTTTTACGAAATTGGTGGCGACGCTGCTTCTGCAACTCAATTCTATCTTACTGACAGTGTAAATAACTTTATTACTGGATCAGTTTATTTTGACATAAAACCCAATGCAGATTCATTACTACCTGCTTCTGAGTATATTAAAAATGACGTCATTCTTCTTATCGAGTCTTTAAAGTGGAAAAGCCGAAAGAAAAGTTAAGAAATCCGCCATTCAACCTTTTATTATCATAAATAATACATATCTTTGCCTCGTACTAAAATTCAAAACTAATTACGTTAATTTTTTAAAACCAATTTTTATGAAAAAAATCGTTTTATCAGCTTTTGCTGTATGTGCTTTTACTTTTGCAAGTGCACAAGAAGTTACTACTAACGCAGGGACGTTCTCTAAACCACAAGCAGGAGCAATCTTAGGAGAGGTTAACTTTACACCTGACTTTACTGGAGGAAATCTTTTTAAATTATCAGATTCAGGTTTTGGAACTGTAGGTTTAAAAGCTCGTAAATTTGTAAGCGACACTAAAGCTTATAGAGCTATGGCTAACTTTGAATTTGTTGACACAGGAGTTAGTGGGTCAGATCCTGCTTACAGCCTTCTTGCTGGATTAGGTATTGAGCACCACTTAACTGGAGCAGAAAGACTATCTACCTACTGGGGTTATGAAGCAAAAGTAATGTTTGCAAAAGACGCCATGAAAAACACTATGTTTGGCGTAGGAGCATCAGCTCTAGCTGGGTTTGATTACTACATCATCCCTAACGTATACCTAGGTCTTGAGGTTGCTTACGGATTGAATGTTATCAACACAAAACCTGATTCTGGAGACGGAGTTACTGGCTTTGAGTTAAAACCATCAATGAGTCCAACTTTTAGATTAGGATGGAGATTCTAACCTAACTTTACTTAAAAAAAAAGAAGCTGCCCCAAAAAGGCAGCTTCTTTGTGTTTATTACAGATGGATTTATAGCGTTATTATAGAATACACCATAAAAAAAACGCTTTAAGAAGCTAGCTTAAAGCGTTTTTCAAGTACCTGAGGCGGGAATCGAACCCGCACTCCGAGGAACACGAGTTTGAGTCGTGCGCGTCTACCAATTCCGCCACTCAGGCATACAGTAGTTTCTATAATGGAGTGCAAATGTAATTTAAAAAAACAACCTATCAAAAAAGTTTTGCTTATTCTTTCTAAAATTCAATAATAATCGTAAATTTGCACCGCTGGTAAAACAACAACTAACTACTAAACAACTAATTAACAATGTCAGACATGGAGCCAGAAGCAAAGGTATTTGCTTGTTCGCAAAGTGTGTACTTAGCCGAAAAGATAGCTGAAAACTATGGAGTACCACTGGGCAAGGTTACGTTCTCAAAATATAGTGACGGAGAATTTCAACCTTCTTACGAAGAATCAATCAGAGGATTAAGGGTTTTTATTGTCTGCTCTACATTTCCGAACTCGGACAATTTAATGGAATTATTGCTAATGATAGATGCTGCAAAAAGAGCATCTGCTAGACACATTACAGCAGTTATTCCTTATTTCGGATGGGCAAGGCAAGACAGAAAAGACAAACCACGAGTTCCGATAGGAGCAAAACTCGTAGCTAACCTCTTACAAGCAGCGGGTGCTACACGTATTATGACTATGGATTTGCACGCAGATCAGATTCAAGGTTTTTTTGAAAGACCGGTAGATCATTTATTTGCTTCTACTATATTTTTGCCTTACGTGAAGAGTTTAGGTTTAAGTGATCTAACCATCGCCTCACCTGATATGGGTGGTTCTAAAAGGGCCTATGCCTATTCAAAGTTTTTGAAAAGTGATGTGGTAATTTGTTATAAGCAACGCAAGAAAGCCAATGAAGTTGACGTAATGGAACTCATCGGAGAAGTGAAAGGAAGAAATGTAATCTTGGTAGATGATATGATCGACACAGGAGGAACATTGGCCAAAGCAGCAGACCTTATGATGGAAAAAGGAGCCATAAGCGTAAGAGCTATTTGTACTCATGCTATCCTATCGGGAGATGCATATGAGAAAATAGAAAAATCACAACTCAGAGAACTAATTGTCACAGACTCTATTCCGCTTAAGAAACAATCGTCTAAAATAAGAGTCGTGAGTTGTGCCCCACTATTTGCAGAGGTAATGCGAATGGTACATCACAATAACTCAATTAGCGGCAAATTTTTAATGTAATTTAATAACAACTATAAATTTAAACAATGAAATCAATTTTAATCAAAGGATCAGAAAGAGAAAGCGTGGGTAAAGCTGCTACAAAAACCTTACGTAATGCTGGATTGGTTCCTTGCGTTGTATACGGAGGAAACGAGCCTGTGCATTTTTCGGCAGAAGAAAAAGCATTCAAAAATTTAGTTTACACTCCGAATGCACACACTGTTGAAATTGA
>CAZRCB010000117.1:0-5954 GCA_964598455.1 uncultured Flavobacterium sp. | reverse complement strand
CGTTACCATACTTTTACCGCCGGTGCAGGATGGGCATATGACTATGGAACTTCAGAACAAAGCTTAGAAATGTTCGATTACTTATTGAAATACTCACCCGTACATAACGTAAAACAAGGTGTTGAATACCCAGCTACACTCGTAACTACAGCTGATCACGATGACAGAGTAGTGCCAGCACATAGCTTTAAGTTTATCTCTGAACTACAGGATAAGCAAAGTGGTACTAATCCAGTATTGATAAGAGTTGAAGTTAATGCAGGTCACGGAGCTGGAAAGCCACTTTCTAAAACCATCGAAGAAAATGCAGACCTTCAGGCGTTCACGCTATATAACATGGGTGTAAAAACCCTAAAATAATTAGAGTACTTACTCCTATCGGAGTCGATTGATGTTACTCTATTAAACTAAATAACCGCCGCTTTAATTGGGGCGGTTATTTTATTAATATAGGTTGTGTTTTATAATCTTGAATCCTTTTAAGAATATTCGTAAGAGGGGAGGCTATAACCATAAAAAAAACCTATAGATTTTGATCTACAGGTTTTCGTTGTTGTGATAAAAGTAACTTCTTTTATTGAATTTGTGGGCCAAGAGGGATTCGAACCCCCGACCCTCTGCTTGTAAGGCAGATGCTCTGAACCAACTGAGCTATTAGCCCTTAAAAAAGGATAAATTCAAAAAGAACATCAACTAAATAAGTGTTGTTTATCACAAAATAAAACTTAAGTTTTATTCTGTGGGCCAAGAGGGATTCGAACCCCCGACCCTCTGCTTGTAAGGCAGATGCTCTGAACCAACTGAGCTATTAGCCCTTATTTTGTGAATGCAAATATACAACGCTATTTCAATTATACAAGTACTTAGCCCGTTTTTTTTGATTGAAAATAGAAATTGCACAAGTGTAATCTACAACGAATTGATTAGATGAATTTTATATATTGAATTAAATGTATTGGCATACCCAATAACAATCATTTGAGGATAGAAACACCGATATTACACTCCAAACAACGTTTATTGTCGCAATAATTATTTTTGAGTTGCAATAATGATTGAGTGTCAAACGCATTTATTGCTTCTATCCCTGATGATTTATACTTGTCGATAATTATGTTTTTCTCGGGTTTAATATTTTTAAGTAAGGTCTTTAAAGGCTCATAATCCACTTTCTTACTTTTGTAATAGGAATAAGCAAATCTAATTGGAACAATAGTATTGATAACAAGTAGGTCTATAAAGTCTTTGGTCAATGCTTTTTGCTTGGATGGGCTTTGCTTTTCAAATACGTAATGGGTTTTCCAATACTCTGCCACTTCAACTTTGAATAAAGTATAGATTTCTTCTAGCCTGTCAGTCTTAATTAGTTTTTCAAATAAATAGGTGTTATGATGATAGAGCATAGCCAATTGTGCCAAACGAATAGTAGGGAAGTTGTCAGGCCGATGCTTGAAGAATTCTAGACGATCAATAAAGGTATCGGTTAATCGATATTTAGTCCTGAGGTATGCCCATCTCTTTTTGAGGTCTAGAGGGTAGGTTTCCTGAAAATCCGCGTCTAGTAATCCTGATCTCCCAAAAAGCAAAGCTTCAACGTTTTCTAGTTCAAAGGCTTCTTTTCTGAGTATTGAATATGGGAGCGAACGGGCTATTTGTAGAAAATTTTCGCCATTGCTATTAAGTCCGAAGTTTTTGCTGAGCATACAGAAGAGCGTAGCCTCCCAATCATTTTGGTTCTCGGTGAGCAAGGATTTAATTACAGAAAACTTCTGTTGGAGGCGCTCTTCAAATAATTTGTTTTTCCAGTTGTTGATAATCTCCTGATCAACAGAAGGAAGCTGATTTTCGCAGTATATCCAGTTTTTTTTCTTGTTTAGATCCATATACATATCATTTACATCTTTATCTATATAATCTCTAAGCTGTAACACCGGTATTTCAGAGTGATCCCTCCGGTAAACATCCACATCATAATCCCAAACCACATGTAGAATTACATTGTCGTAATTCTTATCGAGATGGTGGTTGTGTACATACCAATCTGAAGATTTTAGGTGAATCTCCACGTTGCCTGCCCAGCGCAAATTATCGAGAATAAGCTGAGCATTAAAGAAATCAGCTCCTGAATTCTGGGTATAGCTCCCGGTATCAATAATCGAAATGTCTTTGTTGCATACGGTTTTGAGGTTTAATAAATCAAACCTTTTATGAGACCATACATAATGTAAAAAATCTTCTTTCATGATTCCTGGATTATTACTTTATTTATGAATCATCTATGAAACAATTCATACAGCAACTTATCTAGCCTTAAAAGTACTAAATATTAGCGGTATTCACAATACGCTCACTACTAAAAAAAATCTTAGAAATAAAGAAAATGAAAACTTGTGTTTCCTTTTGAATTGATTTCAAAAGTAGGTGCTGGAATTTTTAAAGTATTTACTACTGAAAAAAGTGTTCTCAACAAATGAGAATTTGTTTTTATCTTGGTCAAATCGATATCTAAACTCAAGTAATATTGTCTGAGTCGCTCTTTTTTGGGCAAGAAAATAGAATTGACGAATCTGTCTTCGCCTGTAATCATACCTTCTGCGCCATAACCTATAGCAAGATTTAACCAACTTGGCAGTTCTAAGCCCTTGACAAAAGAATCTAGATTAAATGACAACCAATAGGTCTGCCCATTGTAGTC
Organism: uncultured Flavobacterium sp.; assembly: GCA_964598455.1. Lineage (GTDB taxonomy): Bacteria > Bacteroidota > Bacteroidia > Flavobacteriales > Flavobacteriaceae > Flavobacterium. The sequence continues at coordinate 3,259 of CAZRCB010000117.1, read as the reverse complement.
TTTCAGGATTTGTTGGTGTAGATTTTCGCCTAATACATTAGGTCTTCGCGAGGCATAAGCTGTGGTGTGAAAAGAGAATTTCAATAGTATCCGCTGTTCATTCCAGAGTAATTCTTGACCTGCATAGAGCGCTACGCCAGAAAAATTAGCCAACACATCGCCATAAGAAAAACCCCATTGCTCTGAAAAACCATCGAAAACTTCAACAGTAGTCAGGAACGCAAAAGAGGATAAACTACCAAATAATACTCTTTGTCTTTTGCTGACACCACTCCATCCTAACGCCTCTGACGATACTCTTGACAATTGATAGCCCGAAAAAGCATGGCCTACTTTGTCCATTTGCAACCAATCTGCATTGTCGTTATAGAGATGAAAATTCGACTTGTCATGATCTTTGTACCAAGCTTGGCTCAGCCCCAATAGGGTGCCACCCATTAGACTGCTTTGAGCTATCACTACTGCGTTTCTCCTCTGTAGGTGCAACGAATCTGAAGGCGTTAAAAACACTTCTGCCTTAGACTGCGCTAGTGAGAAAATAGGAATGAAAACAAAAAAAATTCTAAGACAGCATTTCATCAAAAATAAAATATAGCAACAAGGAGTTATAATGCCGCAAGTTAAGTAATCGGAATAAAATTAATGCAAAAAGGACTGTCTTTTTGAGACAGCCCTTTTTTGGATAAGAATAAATTAAATATAACTATTGTTTGACAACTTTAATTGTCCTTACAACACCATCGAAAGTTACTTTTACCAAGTAATTTCCTGTTGGCAATGAAGTCATATCCACCTGTGTGTCAGTTGTATTGACTTTTGTAGTGTAAAGAGTCTGACCCAACATATTGACAATAGCAATAGCTTGAATGTCTTTGCTGTACGAAATATTCAAGAAGTCTTTCACCGGGTTTGGATAAACTTTGAATACACTAGCATCAAAGTCTTTCGTACCGCTTGTATCTTCAGTTACTTGTAGTGTAAAATCAATAGTAGAACCATAATTTACTTCTCCGCAAGAATCAGGGTCGGCAGTCATCCCAAACTGTGCTCTCACTCTCATACGGTATTGACCGATAAGTGCAGTTGCAGGTATACTGATTGTTCCCGCTTGATTATTTCCGTCGCTGTATGCTGAATATACCTTTTCATCCGCTGTAAATACTAAATCGTTGTTCCAGTCAATCCAGATATTTAGCTTTTGACCTCCGTCTTCATAAACCGAAGTAAAGTCAAATGAAGCTCCTTGTTCTTGCTCAATAATTTGTGCAGTCTCATTGGCATACGAACCTATAGGCTGAGTAGTAGCTGTGTAGGTCACGTTCTGAGTAGCTCCTGTAGTCGCAAACGAGCTTATAAAATCAGGAGTATAAGTAGTTGATGGAATACAATAACCCGTAAAGAAGGTGTACGGACCAGCCCATAGACTTTCTTGCGTATTACAAAGCTGACGCACGTAGAATTGATATGACGTATCAGCCTGTAAGTTTGTTAACGGATAAGGACTCGTAACGTTTGACATTGTCGGTGTTCCAGTTGGCATAAAACCTGCTAGACCCCATTCAATATCAAAAGAAGTTCCGCTACCTGACCATAATAAGTTAGTCGAAGTTGCCGTAGTGTCACTTACACCTAAGTCTGATGGAGGTAAACAACTTGGCGGTGCTATAACCGAAAGTGTAAAGTCTTTATATTCACCATTAGCAGGACCACAAGGTGTAACTAAGCCCAACCAACTCGACCCAACTCGAACTCTATAGTCTCCGAGCGGTATGTCAGTAGGAAGTATTATTGTACCCGCATAGCTAGAAGCATAAGTCGTTGTTGCTATTATTGTTTCACCTACATCATCAAAACTTAGGTTATTGTTTAGGTCTATCCATAGATAGAAAAAATGTGTAGAGGTATTAGCACTTATATTTACACCGATACTTTGACCAGGAGATGCAGAAACAATTTGACTAGCCGATAAATTGGCATAACCTCCCGGAGCTCTTGAAGTAGCAGTATGTGTTATGTTAGTATAACCACCAGTGCTAGAAATATTATTCAAGAAATAGTTACCTGTATTTTGAGGTACACAATATCCTGTAAAGAAGGTGAATGGTCCTGACCAAGTGCTTGTACCTGAACCACAATCTTGACGTACATAGTAATCGTATGAAGTCTCAGCCACTAGTCCAGATAATTGGAATGGATTAGCGATACCCGTTGTAGCCACAGAAGTTGGTGTTCCTGTTGGCGTAAATCCAGCAACACCCCACTCGATGTCAAACAATGTTCCTAAACTTGTCCAAGAGAGCTCAGCAGAGTTGAAGCTAATGTCATTTGCCTCTAAGAAAGAAGGAGGAACACAAGCTGGTGCAGCAGAAACTACAAGTGTAAAGTCAAGTGTAGAACCATAGTTCGTTTCTCCACAAGCCGCCGGGTTAGATGAAGCACCGTAGTCAGCTCTTACTCTCATTCTATACGAACCTATATCTGCCGTTTCAGGAATTACTATAATGCCAGCTTGGTTAGACGCAGCGGCATTTGCACTCCCTACATACATGATCTCTGAATCATCAAATTGCATATCTTGGTTTTGATCTACCCAAATCTTAACCGTATTGCTTCCACCTACATAAGTTGTAGTGAAGTTAAACGGAAGTCCTTGAGATTGCTCGATAATCTGAGAACTTAAATTATGATAGGCTCCGTCATACTGAGCTGTTGCGTAAGATACGTTTTGAATCGCGTTGGTCGTTGAGAACCCGCTCAAATAATCTCCAGGATAAGTAGTTGTAGGTATACAATATCCACTGAAGAATGCAATTGGACCAGCCCATGAGCTCAACGCCCCACCAGAACATGTCTGGCGAATATAAAACTCATAGTTAGTTTCTGCTGTTAAGTTAGTAAGTGCAAGTGTATTAGTCAGGATGTTAGAAACCATAGTTCCAGACCCAGGAATAAAGCCTTGAGTTCCCCATTCAACGTCATACGAGATATTTGAACCTTGCCAGTTTAATACCGCAGAACTAAAGGTAATATCTGAAACTACAATTCCACTTGGTTGTGAACAAGAAGGACAGCCCATGATATTAAATGACTCAACACCACATCCACCTTGTAAAGTGCCAGAAACATCAAGATCACCACCTACAGTAACTGTATAACTCGCCTCATTGTCACAAAAATTACCCTCTCTGTCTATAATTAAATAATACGGTGGATTTGTAGCCATAGTTGACTGCGTATCAGTATATCCGAAATTTAAGTA
>CAZRCB010000116.1:0-5997 GCA_964598455.1 uncultured Flavobacterium sp. | reverse complement strand
AATATCTATGACGGTTCTAAATTCACTGCTGATATGGCGATTCACAACGTTATCGGGGATAGCTTTAGAGGAGCAACTTGGGTTTCTATCCACAATGGAGGAGGTGTAGGTTGGGGAGAAGTGATCAACGGAGGTTTTGGGATGTTACTCGACGGAAGCAAAGAAGCTTCTAGACGTTTAGAATCAATGCTTTTCTGGGATGTGAACAACGGAATTTCCCGTAGAAGTTGGGCTAGAAACGAAGGTGCTGTATTTGCAATAAAAAGAGCTATGGCAGCACAACCACTCCTGAAAGTCACACTGCCAAATATGGTGGATGATGCCCTTCTTGAATAATATAAATGTAGTTTGATCTAGTTCTAAAAATCTGTTTCTTAGAACTAGGTCAAACCAAAATACCTGAGTTATGAAAATTATAATTTCACCAGCAAAGTCATTAGACTTCAAATCTACTTTACCTACATCACAATATACAGAGGCTTCGTTCTTGACACAGTCTAAGAAAATCAACACGTTGCTAAAAAAACAATCGCCAAAGCAGTTGTCAGACTTGATGTCTATTTCTGATAACTTGGCAAGCCTAAACTATACGCGCAACCAAGAATGGCAATTGCCTTTTACGCCTGAAAATGCGCGTCCTGCGGTATATGCCTTTAGCGGAGATGTGTATGCGGGTTTGGATGCGTATTCGATTCCGATGGCTAAAATAGATATGCTTCAGGATAAACTTAGGATTCTCTCGGGTTTATATGGTTTGCTAAAGCCTTTGGATTTGATTCAGCCTTATAGATTAGAAATGGGAACTAAATTCCCTGTTGGTAGGTCTAAAAACCTATATGAATTTTGGCGCAAGAGCCTGACGGAAGCTTTAAACAACGAAATGTCAAGCAAAGATATTTTGGTGAACCTCGCAAGCAAAGAATATGCTGATGCTATTGATTTCAAAGCGATAAAAGCTAATATTGTCGTACCTGAATTTAAAGATTATAAAGATGGAAAACTCAAAATCATAAGTTTTTATGCCAAAAAAGCCAGAGGACAGATGGTACGCTACATCCTTGACCATAATTGCGAAAGCATAGAAGACCTCAAAGGTTTTAATTATGACAAATACAGATTTGACGAAAACTTATCTGAAGACAATAACCTGATTTTTACCCGCTAAAACAACAGCATAACTTTATCACCTCATAACAACAAAAAAATTGAACTTCTTAGCCCACATCTACCTTTCAGGAAATGACGATTTGATAAAAATTGGCAATTTTATGGCGGATAGTATCAAAGGCAGAGATTATGAGAACTACACGGACGAACTTAAAACGGGTATATTGTTGCACAGATTTATCGATTCGTACACAGATTCGCATCCTGTATTTAAGCAAAGCACTAAAAAGCTACACCAAAATTACGGGCATTATTCTGGCGTAATCATAGATATGTATTACGATCATTTTTTGTGCAAGCATTGGGCGAAGTATTCCGATGAAGATTTAGCTGATTATGTGAATAATTTCTATCATTCGCTACACGAAAATTACGACCTACTCACCGATAAAATTAAGTATTTATTGCCCTATATGGAAAAGGGAAATTGGCTTTACAATTATCAGTTTTTGGATAAATTTGAAGTCATACTCACCCAAATGGATTCCAGAACCAAATACAAGTCTAAGATGAGTTTTGCCGTGGCTGACCTCAAAGAGCACTACGGGGAATTTGAAGCGGAATTCTCGTTGTTTTTTGAAGATATTCGCAACCAAGTCAAGCTAAAGTTAGCAGCGTTGCAAGCTGAGAATTCTTAAGAAATTACCCCAGAACCTATAAGTTCGTCCGCAATATACCAAGCCACAAATTGTCCTTCTGTAATAGCGGATTGAGGCTCTTCAAAGAAGACATACATACCTTTTTCGAATCTATATAAAGTCGCTTTTTGCAGTGGTTGTCTGTAGCGGATTCTGGCCATTACCTCTAGTTTTTCTCCAGGTTTCAGCGCCATATCTTCTCTGATAAAATGCACCTCAGCATCTTGTATGAACAATGCTTTTCTGAAAAGACCTTGGTGGTGACTTCCTTCTCCGGTAAAAATGCTATTGGTTGCCATATCTGTGGCAATCACAAATAGAGGCTCTTTTGTTCCGCCTACCTGCAATCCTTTTCTCTGTCCGATGGTGAAATAATGCGCGCCTTGATGCGTACCTACTTTTTTGCCATCTGTAGGTACATAGGTTTTTGGTTTTGACACATATGCCAATTCCTCTTCAAGGCTGTCAAACTCAGGTTTAAGTCTATTGTATATATCCGAGTCGTTGCTTATTTGATATATAACGCCCTCTTTTGGTTTTAGTTTTTGTTGTAAGAATTCTGGAAGCCTTACTTTTCCGATGAAGCACAAGCCCTGTGAATCTTTTTTCTCTGCGGTTATCAGGTCTAATTCGGCTGCGACGGCTCTTACTTCAGACTTGTTAAGTTCTCCAATAGGGAATAAGGCTTTTGAGAGTTGCTCTTGCGAGAGTTGACACAAAAAATAAGATTGGTCTTTGTTCGGGTCTTTTCCTGCGAGTAATCGATAGGTTTTTTCTCCGTTTACTTCTGTTTCTTCTTTTCTGCAATAATGACCTGTCGCTACATAATCAGCACCAAGACTCAAAGCAATTTTCATAAACGCATCAAACTTGATTTCTCTGTTGCAAAGCACATCGGGATTCGGCGTTCTACCACGCTCATATTCGTTGAACATATAATCAACGATACGCTCTTTGTATTGTTCGCTCAAATCAATAGTTTGGAAAGGTATGCCTAATTTCTCAGCTACTAATAATGCGTCATTACTGTCTTCTAGCCACGGGCATTCGTCCGATATAGTTACCGTATCATCATGCCAGTTTTTCATAAATAAGCCAATAACTTCGTAGCCCTGCTCTTTCAAGAGATAGGCTGCCACACTCGAATCAACGCCTCCGGATAGTCCGACTACAACTTTTTGTTTCATAGTGCAAAGATATTGCTTTTGTCTGAATTTTGAATTGTACGGCAATGCTTAAAAGTTTTATTCAAACTAGTTTTGTATAATTTTTATGAAATACTAAGTTAGAAGTCCTAAAGAAATCTTAAATACTGATAAGCTAATCTAAAATCAGAAAAAACGTGCTAAATTTATCCAACCTAAAAATAAAATTATGAAGATAGCTATTGTATGCTACCCGACCTTCGGAGGAAGTGGAGTTGTAGCTACCGAGCTGGGCCTAAAGCTAGCACAAAAAGGAAATGAAGTACACTTCATCACTTACAAGCAACCCGTTCGTCTAGAGCTGCTCAATCCCAACATATATTACCACGAAGTAAACGTACAGGAATACCCTCTCTTTCATTACCAACCTTATGAATTGGCGCTTTCGAGCAAAATTGTAGATATGGTGAATTTGTATAAAATTGAATTACTGCATGTGCACTATGCCATACCACATGCTTATGCGGGGTATATGGCAAAGAAAATGCTCGAAGACCAAGGCATCAAAATTCCGATGGTGACTACACTTCACGGAACAGATATTACCCTTGTCGGGAAACATCCGAACTATAAAACTGCAGTGAGTTTTAGTATCAACAAATCTGATGTGGTGACTTCGGTGTCTGAAAGTCTTAAGGAAGAAACCTACGCTACTTTTAATATCAAAAAAGAAATTCAAGTAGTGCCAAATTTTATAGACTTCAACGATGAGGTATATCAACAAAACCACAAATGTGAAAGATATTTGTTTGCTGCGGAAGACGTAAAAATTATTACACATATCAGTAATTTTAGAAAGGTAAAAAGAATTTCAGATGTCATTGAAGTATTTTATAAAGTACAAAAGGAAATTCCGTCAAAATTATTGTTGGTAGGCGATGGACCAGAGAAAGAAAAAGCAGAAGAGCAATGTGAGAAATTAGGTATTGCTAGCAAAGTAATTTTCTTTGGAAATACGCACGAGGTCAGCCGAATCTTATGTAGCTCTGATTTGTTTTTATTGCCTTCAGAGACAGAGAGCTTTGGGTTAGCAGCGTTAGAGGCCATGGCGCTAGAGGTTCCTGTGATTTCGAGTAATTCAGGCGGACTACCAGAGGTCAATATAAATGGTGTTTCGGGTTATTTGTCGGATGTAGGCAATACAGACGAAATGGCAGCAAATGCGATAAAAATCTTAGCTGATGACCAAGTGTTGAGCACTTTTAAAATCAATGCCAAAAAGACAGCCTATAGGTTTGATATCGTAAATATTTTACCTTTGTATGAGAAAATTTATATTGAAGCTTTAGAACAAAACGCAATAAAATAATTATGAAAAAACTATTGACCTTATTTTCTGTACTGATGCTCCTCTCGTGTAGTTCATCCAAAACACCAAAAGAAGTCAGCTATCAAATCATAATGGAGTCAAGCCATAATGGTAAGATGCACGAGTCTTATGAGGTAATCGATAACCATATTGACCTGAACAAAACCTATAAACTCATCAAAGACGAACTTGTTCCGAATATTGATTTTGCCAAAGCAAGAGTAGTGGTTTTGTATATGGGACAAAAAAATACTGGAGGTTATACCATCGGAATTGAAGAGGTCAGAGAGGAATCGAACAAAGTAATCGTGAAAATCAAAAAAACCTATCCTGATGGTATAGCAACTATGGTAATTACAGAGCCGTTTGTAATCGCAAAAATCAATACGACAAAGAAAATTGAATTTGAAGAGTAAAATCGTTGTACTTACTGGAGCGGGAATAAGTGCCGAGAGTGGCATCAAAACCTTTAGAGATGCCGATGGTCTGTGGGAAAATCACCGTATCGAAGATGTGGCAACTCCTGAGGCTTGGCACAAAAACCCTGAACTGGTCTTAGAATTTTATAACCAGAGAAGAAGTCAATTGCTTAGCGTACAGCCTAATGCAGCTCATTTTGGTTTGAAGGAATTAGAAAATGAGTTTGACGTACATATCATTACACAGAATGTGGACGATTTGCACGAACGAGCAGGTTCTACAAATGTGCTTCATCTACACGGAAGTTTGCTCTCAAAATGTAGCAGTATTGACAAAACACACAGCACGCTGGTATCAGGAGATATGAGTCTGAGTGATAAAGCACCAGATGGGAGCATTTTCAGACCTGATATTGTTTGGTTTGGAGAAGCTGTACCTCTTTTTGAGCAGGCGATTGAGATTGCCGCCTCAGCAGATATCTTTCTGATTGTAGGAACCTCAATGCAAGTATATCCTGCTGCTAATCTAATTTCATATATCAGAGAAAACACGCCTGTGTATATGATTGACAAAAATATTCCAGAATTATACGGCAAAAACTTTATTGCAATTCAGGCAACCGCAAGTCAAGGTGTGAAGGAATTTACAGAAATGATGAAAAACATTTAAACAGAAGCTATAAAAGTCTGATTTTTGATTGTTTAGCTTCAATCAAAAAAGACTTACATTTGCAGTCCAAATCAAAATAATGCGAAAAGTTTTATTTCTTTTTATACTACTACTTCCGACGCTTATCTATTCACAAAGAGGCGTGTTGACCTCTAGATCAAATACAGGTTCTATGGGTGTGAATGATTCTTTGAATAAATCAAATTTAGGAATGGGTTCTACCTCAAATATTACACCCGAAGCACCTATTGATTTATATAAAATCATCTCGATTAAAAACGACTCAATTATAGCAGATACCACACTCAGTATCCGCAAAGAATATCGTGTAAACTACCTCAGAAAAGACCTTTTCGGACGTTTGGCTTTGCCCAACGAAGGACAAACCTATAACTTGCTCGATTTCGGCTTGACTGATTTTAGCCCAAACCCTGAAATGGGGTTCAAGGCAAAACACTTTGCCTACGATGAAGTAGAAGATATCAACTACTATCACATGCCTACTCCGATGACTGATTTATTGTATAGATCAGCTGTAGAGCAAGGGCAATTATTAGATGCTTTCCTTAGTGTAAACACCTCTGAGCGT
>CAZRCB010000115.1:0-6068 GCA_964598455.1 uncultured Flavobacterium sp. | reverse complement strand
TCGGTAGAGGGTTAGAGAATATGATTGTATTGCCTGAATTGCAAACGGCTTATATTACTCTTTCTGCTGCAGATTTGAATGAATTTGAAGTCAGAAAAGGCGATACAGAGGGAATCGTAAATTATCCGCTTACCATAAAAGGAATCATTTTTTCAGCTATCTTTATCGAAAATTCTGAGGAAGGTATAGTGAAAATATCCTTCCGTTCGCAGGGTGATTTCGATGTTAATGTTTTTGCTAGAAATTACTTCAACGGAGGTGGACACAAAAATGCTGCAGGAGGAAGGAGTGAGTTAAGCCTAGTGGATACAGTCACAAGATTTTTAGAGGTTTTGACCAAAGATAACCCGAATACTATTTGATATGAATACAAAGAATTTAATATTAAACATACTGTTGGCTTTCTTTGTAATAAGCTGTGCCAAAACCGAGGAGGCTAGGAGACCAGTTTCGAGAGTTTCAGGTTCATTCCTAAAGAAATCTATAGAAATTAGTAAAGAAGTCGTTGATAGTGAAGAAAAAGTTTTTGACTCGATTATAAAATTAAATGCTGATAAAACGTATTTTGAATCTCAGAAAGGATATTGGTACACGTTTATTGAACAGTCAGAAACAGAAAAATATTTACCAGTCTCGGGAGACTTAGTTTATTTCGACTCCGAAATCTATAGTGTCTCAGGGGATACAATCTATAATGTAGGAGAAATACCAACCAAGGAGTATATGGTAGATAAAGAAGATATAATTATTGGGCTGAGGGATGGTGTAAAGCGTATGAAGAAAGGCGAAAAGGTACAGTTTTTGTTTCCTTCACACGTTGCCTACGGATATTTAGGTGACAAAAAAAGAATTGGTATGAATGTTCCAATCATTTATACTGTAACAGTTTTAGATATAAAGAAAAACAGTGATAACTTAAATACAGACTAATTATAAAACAGATGAATAAGATGACAAATTTATTAATTGGTGCATTTGCACTTCTTTTCTCGTGTGCCGAGAAACCCAAAACCGATGAAGGTATATTCGCTGAAATTAAAACCACAAAGGGGACAATTACAGTAGAGCTAGCCTATGAGAAAACTCCAATTACTGTAGCTAATTTTATTTCGTTGGCCGAAGGAACTAATCCATTTGTAAGAGAAGAATACAAAGGGAAAAAATATTATAACGGACTTAAATTCCACAGAGTTATAGCTGATTTTATGATCCAAGGAGGTGACCCTAAAGGTACAGGTCAAGGAGAGCCAGGCTATAAATTCAAAGATGAGATTACTGACCTAAAGCACGATAAAGCAGGGACATTGTCGATGGCAAACTCCGGGCCGACCACCAATGGTAGTCAATTCTTCATCACTCATAAAGACACACCTTGGCTTGACGGTAAGCACACTGTTTTTGGTTATGTAACTCAAGGATTAGAGGTGGTTAACAAAATTAAACAAGACGATGTCATTGATACCGTGACTATTATCCGCAAAGGGAAGAAAGCAAAGGAATTTGACGCAACTAAAGTTTTCACAGAATATTTTAAAGAAGAAGCAAAAATCCAAAAAGAAGCCGCTGAGAAAGCCGCAAAAATAAAGTCCATTAAAGTCGATGAGTTTAAGAAGCACAAGGCTGTTGCTACTAAAACAAAGTCAGGATTAGAGTATGTAGTCATTAAAAAAGGAGGAGCTTCTAAGCCGACTCTAGACCAACAAGTGTATGTGCAGTATGCAGGTTACTTAGAGGATGGAACATTATTCGATTCTTCTGACCCTGAAATTGCTAGAGCTTATGGTAAATATGATGCCAACAGAGATGCACAAGGTGGCTACTTGCCTTTGGCGCACAAAATGAGTAATAAAACAGGCTTCATACCAGGCTTTACAGAAGGATTAGAGTTACTGAGTTTAGGAGACAAAGCAATTCTTTTTATTCCGTCGCATTTAGCTTATGGGGAAAGAGGATATGGTCCAATTCCACCAAATACAAATATTATTTTTGAAATTCAGCTTTTAGAAAAGCAAAAATAAGACTTCTAAAAAATCCCGAACTAATCGGGATTTTTTATTGCTAGCAGGTTTTAGAGAAAAACAAAATACGTTATATTTGACCCTACACTGAAAGTTTACTTGATGAGAAATTTATTTTTAGCCCTTTTATCTGGAATATTGTTTGCCTTTAGTTGGCCAACCAATGGTCTGCCAATTTTGATTTTTGTAGCCTTCGTCCCCTTGTTATTAGCAGAAAAGGACATTCGACTTACTACTAAAAATAGAAAGTCGAAAGTTTTTGGATTGGCGTTTCTGAGCTTTTTGATTTGGAATATATATACCACAGGTTGGCTCTATTATGCTGATCTGACAGGGATGATTTTTGCCATTACATTCAATACTTCAATGATGAGTTTAGTGTTTTTGGGATATCATTTATCTGCTAAACGTCTTGCTGAAAAGTGGAGCTTGGTGTTTCTAGCTTCGTTGTGGATGAGTTTTGAGTATTTGCACCTACAATGGGATTTTTCTTGGCCGTGGCTTAGTTTAGGGAATGTTTTTTCGGAATATGTTTCGTGGATTCAATGGTATGAATTCACCGGAACTTTCGGAGGCGAGCTATGGATATGGTGTAGTAATATATTTGTGTATAAGGTGATTAGCGCTACAGATAGCACCCGAGATATGTTTAAGAAAGCATTTCCTAAGCTAACTTTACTTATCGCACTTCCGATAGTTGTTTCACTTTGGATGTTCCATCGATATGAGATCAAAGGAGAGCAAAAAGAAGTGATTTTGCTGCAGCCCAACATAGATCCTTATACAGAGAAATATGATAATACCAATAGCTCAATGACTCAATTGTTACTAGAGCAAACAGATGCTATTATTACTAAGAATACAGAGTATGTTATCGCCCCTGAAACAGTTTTGGCAGAGAACCTTCCGTTTGATAGGTTCTTGTATTCCGATGTGCCTCTAACCCTTAGAAATTATATCCAGAAACACCCTAAAGTACAATTCTTATGGGGGATTGATACCTATGATTTGTTTACAGATGAATCTCAAGCAACTATTTATTCAAATAGGCTTCGTGAGAATTTGTGGGGTAACTTCTATAATATGGCGTTCTTTATAAATGCTGATTATACGATTCAGAAATATTATAAGTCAAAACTAGTACCCGGCATTGAGACGTTCCCGATTAAGCCTATATTAGAGCCTCTTATTGGGGATATAATGTTGAATTTGGGAGGCACGATTTCTATAAAAACTATCCAACCTGAGCGAAGTGTTTTTGTGGCGAACGACCAAACGCTAATTGCTCCGATTATATGTTATGAATCTGTTTACGGAGCATATGTTACGGGTTATGTGAAAAATGGTGCGGAATTTCTGGCTATAATCACCAATGATGCCTGGTGGAGTGATACCCAAGCACACAAACAGCATCTGAGTTTGGCTAGACTGCGTGCTATCGAAACTAGAAGAGATATTGCTAGAAGTGCCAATACAGGTATTTCTGCATTCATAAATCAGAAAGGAGAGATCGTTAGTAGAACTAAGTACGACGAAAAAACAGCCTTGATTGGGAAAGTAACCCTCAATCAGGAGAAAACAATCTATGTGATATTAGGTGATTTTATTGCTAAAATAGCCATAGGCGTAATGACTATATTGTTGTTGATAATGGTGTTCAGAAAATCAAAAACTCCATTATAGTTGTTCGTAGTTTGCCTTGTTATTGATTTGTTTGATGATCTCGTAGCTTAATTCATCATAGCTACTAATAAGCATTTCTGCTGTTTCGTAGTTCTGGATAGAGTTATTACTTTTAAATCCGATCACATAGACTCCCGCTGCATTAGCAGCCTTAATACCGTTGGTAGAATCCTCTATAATTATACACTCTTCTTTTTTATGCCCCGATAACTCTACAGCTTTGTTGAAAATTGCTGGATCTGGTTTTGATTGCGGAAAATCCTCGCCACTTACCTTCGCAGTGAAATAAGGGTTTAATCCAAATTTCTCAAAAACCATATTGATGTTTGAATGTGATGACGATGAAGCTACGATAAGTTGTACGCCATTTTGATGGAGTTCTTGGATAAACTCTAGCACGCCATCAATAAGCTGGAGGCTATTGTCCTGTTCGAATTCTTTAGTAAATAGCTCTCTCTTTCTGTTTACTAACTCTGCTATGCTTTGGGGTAGTCCAAAGCTGTCTTTAATGCGTGTATAAATATTTTTGGTTGATCCGCCGACAAAACTAGCATACATTTGGTCGTCAACTTCAATTTCTAATTCTTTAAAATGATTTATGTATGCTTTATGATGAACAGGTTCAGAGTCAATTAGCACTCCATCCATATCAAAAATTACAGTTTTTATCATGTTGCTTTGGTTTTACTGACAAAGATAGGTTTTATATGAAGATAAAAAAGCAGATTCTATGGGCACGACTTTTAATTTGTTTTAAAAAAAACCGTAACTTACAGTGCTAAAAATATTGTGTTTATGCCAATAAGAACTATTAACATACCTGACGAAAAACTTATTTGGGTCGATTTGCAAAATCCTAACAAAGAAGAACAAAACGAAATTGCGACTAAGTTTGATCTTGATTTGTATGCTTTGTCTGATAGTGTCGAGCCTAATCACCTTCCGAAATATGAAGAACAGGGAGTGATGAACTTTTTTATTGTTAGACAACGTATAAATAACCCTAGAAGCAAAGTCAACGTCCATCAGATATCCAGAAAGATAGCTGTTTTTTATAACAAAGATATTCTGATAACCATTCACAGAGGTGAAATTCCATTCATTGATGAAATAGTCGAAAAATTTATTAATACAAAGAAAATCAAGACAATCAATGGAGTTATAATAAGGCTGCTCCGAGAGGTATTATTGAGTTACGAAGAATCCTTGATGCGATTGTCCGATGAGATTTATGAGTTTGAGTCTACAATGTTCCTCAAAGAATTGCCTACACATTCACTACAACATCTGTTTTATATGAAGAATAAGGCTAACCTAAGCAGGAGATTGCTATTACTTACGGACGAAGTATTGAGCAATATTCAAGTAAATAGACACGAGAGAGCCTCTATGCAAGATGTCAAGGATTTGTATACCAAGCTATTGGTGCTCTATGAACAATCTCTCGAAGAGGTAGGAAGTTTGCAAAATATTTACATTTCTATTTCAGCCCAAAAAACCAATGAAGTGATGAAGACATTGACCATCTTCTCCATGTTTTTTTTACCTCTTACTTTTATAGTCGGGATTTATGGAATGAATTTTAAATATATGCCCGAACTAGAATATCCGTGGGCATATCCAGCTTCTTTGGTGTTAATGGTGCTGGTTGCGTTGGCAATATATCTTTGGTTTAAGCGTAAAAAGTGGCTATAAACCATCTGAAAGCTAAAGTGTATAAGGGGGTTTGGTGGTATTGTGAAAAATAATCTATAATTGTTTGATAGTAAAAAAGATAGTTATATCTTTGCAGTCCTTTTTTATGCAGTATAATTTCTCGAAAAAGGCTTTTATTTTTTATATCATAACCACTTCTGTAGTTGATGCAATTAAAGAGAGATTTAGACTACGGAATACAAATTTAATTATCAGATTATGTCTGAACAAACACAAACACCAGAAGAGTTTTTAGCAAGTTTCGATTGGGAAAAATACCAAGAAGGTATTGATGCAGTTGATGATAAAAACCTTAAAGAATTCGAAGAATTAGTAGAGAAAACTTTCGTTTCTACAGCTGATGACGAAGTTGTTGAAGGAACAGTAGTTCGTATCACAGACCGTGATGCAATTGTTGACATCAACGCAAAATCAGAAGGAGTTATTTCTTTGAATGAATTCCGTTACAACCCGGGACTTAAAGTAGGTGACAAAGTAGAGGTTCTTATTGATGTCAGAGAAGACAGAACAGGACAACTAGTTTTATCACACAGAAAAGCTCGTGTTATCAAAGCATGGGATAGAGTAATTGCTGCTAGCGAAACTGGAGAAATTGTAAACGGATTCGTAAAAGCTAGAACCAAAGGAGGTATGATTGTTGACGTATTCGGT
>CAZRCB010000114.1:0-6090 GCA_964598455.1 uncultured Flavobacterium sp. | reverse complement strand
GCCTAACGACATTTTGGCAGAGGGCAAGAAAATAGCGGGTATTCTTATAGAAAATATATTCAGTTCTAGAGAAAAAGTGACATCTATCATAGGTATAGGCATCAACGTCAATCAAACCGATTTCGAGAATCTTCCGAGTGCATCATCTCTGCGCAATATTACAGGACAAGCTTATGACAAAGTCAGCTTGATGCACGAGTTGCGCGAGCAAATCATTCACAACTACGAAATGCTCAAGTGCGGGAAGTCTGAAGTTCTTTGGCAAGCCTACCACGAACATCTCTTTATGAAGGATATAGAAACAGAATTTGAATATCCCAATGGTTTGCGATTTAAGGGGAGAATTGTTAAGGTGCTCGAAAGCGGAAAGATTGAAATTCTATTGGAGGATTCAACCCTCAGGTCTTTTGAAATCAAGGAAATTCGGATGATCTATTAGCAATTATGCATAGCTACAAAAAGCCCACAAGGCAGATGGCTTTGTAGGCTTTTTGTAGTATATAATGGGTTATTGTAGTTAAGTTACCAGATTTTCACTCTTTTATCTGGAGCTAAATACATTCCGTCGCCTTCTTTAATATCAAAGGCTTTGTAGAACGCCTCTACGTTTTGTAGTGGCACATAAGCTCTATACATCGCTGGTGAGTGCGGATCAGTTTTTACTTGATTTTTGATATACTCATCTCTAGACTTAGTTCTCCAGATCGTAGCCCAAGATATAAAGAATCTTTGCTCAGCGGTAAATCCATCGATCAGCCCTGGCTTAGGGTTATTTTTATAAAAAATCTGTAAGGCATCATATGCTGCATTTACACCACCTAAATCACCTATATTTTCACCAAGCGTAAACTTTCCGTCCACGTGAATTCCCGGAAGTGGTTCTAATTGGCTGTATTGATCAGCAAGTGCGCCACCTAATTTTGTGAATTGCTCTAAGTCTTGTTCTGTCCACCAGTCAACAAGATTTCCGTCAGAGTCGTATCGCGAGCCTGAATCATCAAAACTATGTGAAATTTCGTGTCCGATAACTGCACCAATCCCACCATAATTTACTGCCTCGTCAGCCTTATAGTCATAGAATGGTGGTTGAAGAATAGCCGCAGGGAAAACAATTTCGTTATACGAAGGATTAAAATATGCGTTTACCGTCTGTGGCGACATAAACCATTCTTCTTTGTCAACAGGTTTATCTAACTTAGCAAGGTTTTCGTTGAACCTCCATTTTGACATATTGAGTCTATTCTCAAAATATGTTCCTCCTTCTTCGGGGCCTTTGATAATCAACTCTGAATAGTCTTTCCAAGTATCTGGATAACCTATTTTCACTCTTGTTTTATGAATTTTAGCAATTGCGTTGTCTTTGGTAGCTTTGGTCATCCACGGCAATTTTTGGATTCTGTTCTCAAATGCCGTAAATACATTTTTCACCATTGCCTCTGCTTTGGCTTTTGCCTCTGCTGGGAATTTTTTCTCAACGTATAGTTTTCCTAGCGCTTCTCCCAACGAGCCGTTTACAATTTCGAGTGCATTTTCTTCTCTTGGTCTTTCTTGTTGCGCCCCTTTCATGGTTTTGCTATAAAAATCCCAATTAGCAGTTTCGATTTCTGTAGTCAAAACTCCTGTATGAGAATTCAACAAAGTCCAGCGCATATAGTTTTTCCAGTCACTTACATTTGCTTGATTTAGAATACCATCAAGAGCTGTTACATACGCTGGTTGTGAAACGATGATACTATCAAGGTTTTTGAATCCTACTTCATTTAGATAACTATCCCATTTGAAGCTCGGCGCTAATTTCTGTAGGTCTGCTACCGACATCGGATTATAAGTCTTACGTCTGTCGCGTCTCTCAATTCTGTCTAAAGTGGGTGTAATAATAGATGTTTCGAAAGCTAGAATCGCTTCTGCGTGAATTTTCGCCTCTTCTGGAGTCTCTCCTAAGAATTGAAGCATACGGGTGACATGCTCAACATATTTTTGTCTTTTTTCAATATTATCAGGCGAATCTGACACATAATATTCTCTATCAGGAAGTCCGACAGAACCTGTACCTAAATACACAACATTTCTGTTAGAGTCTTTAGCATCTGTACTTACATAGACACCGAAGAAACCTAAACCTCTTCCATTCTTGTGCATTTCTGTAAGTAATGCTTGAAGGTCCGCTGTGTTTTTGACAGCATCAATTTTTTGCAAATATGTTCTTAGAGGTTCAACCCCATTTTTATTTCGGGTTGAAGTGTCTAAAATGGTTTTGTATAGGTTGATTGCTTTTCCTTGATCTGAATCAGGAGCATATTCTCCGCTTGCGATGGCTTGATCAAGAATAATCTTTACATCTGCATCTGTGTTCTTGCGCAATTCATCAAAGCTTCCCCAACGGGTTCTGTCTGAAGGAATCTCTGCGTGGTCAAGCCATTTTCCGTTTACGAATCTAAAAAAATCATTGTTAGGCTTAACGCTCTGATCCATATATGAAATATCTATTCCATGTGTTACTGGTTTCGAATGTTCCTTTACTCCACAAGATGTTAGTGTTGCCATACCTAAAGTAATTAATCCTAATTTATAATAAACTTGCATATATCGTATATATTTTTAAAGTTGCATCTCTGACAAAAATACATTTTTATTCTAATTATCACCTCTGCCTCAAATGTTTTACATTATATTTAACAATGGTATTTGGGTTATGAGTACAAGGGATTGTAACTTTGTTTATAATTTATAATTTAGTGCTATGCGTGATATTTGGAAAGCCTACAGGAAGTTTTTCTTTGTTTTTTTTGTCATTTCTGCCGTTATACTCTACATGTTTTACAATGCACTACAGCCTAAGAAAGTGCTACCTATATTTTCACCTGCCGACGTAAACCCTGAACTAGTAGATAGCTTGGTGGAGCATGTTAAAGTCAACCACAGGATTGATGATTGGTCTTTTACAAATCAGAACAACAAAATCATTACTCAGGCTGATTACGAAAATAAAATCTATGTTGCCGATTTCTTTTTCACCACCTGCCCAACTATATGTATTGATATGGCTGATAATATGGTTTGGCTACCAGAACAGATTAAAGATTACCCCGATGTGATGCTGCTTTCTCATACCGTAATGCCAGATATAGACACTCCTGAGGTGCTCAAGAAATACGCCCTCGAGAAAGGGGTTGATGATTCGAAGTGGAATTTGGTCACAGGTGACAAAAAGGATATTTATTATATCGCTCGAAGTTCATATTTAGCCGTAAAAACGGGTAGCTTAGACGAACTTTATGATATGGTGCACACAGAAAACTTTATACTGGTTGACAAAAAGAAACGAATAAGAGGCTTCTATGACGGCACACAGCGAGAAGACCTTGAGAAATTATTGCAAGACATTCATTTATTAACAATAGAATAAGAAAGATTCTGTTGCCTTGACCTTTTAAATTATATATATTTGTAGCTTAAATTTTTTTCAATGAAAAAACTATTATTAGTAGCAATCTCTTCAGCATTCTTATTTTCTTGCAACAAAGAAACAAATACCGATACCGATGGATACCACGTATCTGGCACAATCGATTCTATTGCGGATGGATCTATAATCTTTATTGAGACTCAAAACAACCAGGGAGGATTTATTCACTTAGACACAGCTATCGTTAAAAACGGGAAATTTGAATTCAAAGGTGAAGCAAAAGAAATCACACTTGCTTTTCTTCAAATTGGTAATTTAGAGAGAAAAGTTCCTTTTATTTTAGAGAATCACAAAATCGCAATTACTGCATACAAAGACAGTTTACAGGCGAGTAAGATTGAAGGCACATACAACAATGACGAATGGATAAGGTACAACCACAATTTGAAAATCTTTCAGGAAAAGACATTCAAGTTTAATGAAACCTACCAAGAGGCATTCAAGGCTGCGCAACAAGCAAATGACACTATAACAATGGCCAAAATCAGTGAAGAATATATAGCATTGGACAAAGAATTTATTGATTTCAACAAAGAATATGTGTCTAAAAACCCTAAGTCATACGTAGCGTTATTACTAGTGGCTCAACTAATTAACCAACCCGATACTGATATTGTTAAACTAAAAGCAGATGTAGAAGCCTTAGCTCCTGAGCTAAAGTCAACTAAAATAGGGGTAGAAATTCAAGAAAAACTAAAATCACTTTCGTCAACTTCTGTAGGGCAGATAGCTCCTGACTTTTCAGCTCCAAACCCTGAAGGGAAAATAGTATCGCTAAAAGAATCACTAGGAAAAGTAACTTTAATTGATTTTTGGGCATCTTGGTGCGGACCGTGTAGAAGAGAAAATCCAAATGTAGTAGCACTTTACAACGAGTTTCATGACAAAGGATTCAACATTATTGGGGTATCCTTAGACCAAGAAGGCAAAAAAGATGAGTGGATTAAGGCTATCGAAGTAGATAAACTTACGTGGACGCAAATCTCAAACCTAAAATTCTGGCAAGACCCTATTGCTAAATTATATAGTATACAAAGTATTCCAGCTACCTTTTTACTCGATGCAGATGGCAGAATCGTAGCCAAAAACCTTAGAGGTGCAGAGCTTAGAGCAAAAGTAGCAGAGCTGCTTGCAGACTAATTATTCTATGTAACTATAAAAAACATAAATCCGAAACTCTTATTCTAAACGAGAGTTTCGGATTTTTTAGTTAATTTTGTAAGCACCAAAAAACACAAGGTGAATTAACCTTGGTTATACATTTTTCAATTTTTTAAGATTAAGATATTATGCCAATTACAGCAAAATTTAGTTCAGCAGAGATCATCGCATTAGAAGACAAGTACGGAGCACATAACTATCATCCACTTCCGGTTGTGTTAAGTAAAGGAGAAGGGGTTTACTTATGGGATGTGGAAGGAAAGAAATACTATGACTTTCTGTCTGCTTATTCAGCTGTTAATCAGGGACATTGCCATCCTAAAATTACCCAAGCACTTATTGCCCAAGCACAAACCTTAGCCCTCACCTCTAGAGCATTTTACAACGACAAATTAGGACCTTATGAAAAATACCTAACCAATCTTTTTGGATATGATAAGGTACTACCTATGAATACAGGAGCTGAAGCAGTTGAGACAGCAATCAAAATCTGTAGAAAATGGGCCTACGAGAAAAAGGGAATTCCAGAGAAACAAGCCAGCATCATCGTGTGTGACGGAAACTTTCACGGAAGAACTACTACAATTATTTCGTTTTCAAACGATCAGAATGCAAGAGAAAACTTCGGCCCTTATACCGCTGGATTTATTTCAATTGAATATGACAGCCTAGAGGCTCTTGAGGCAGTGCTTGACAAACAACCCAATATCGCAGGATTCTTAGTAGAGCCTATCCAAGGTGAAGCGGGTGTTTATGTGCCGAGTGAAGGCTATTTAGCAAAGGCCAAAGCACTTTGTGAGAAACACAACGTTTTGTTTATAGCTGATGAAGTTCAAACTGGAATCGGTAGAACAGGAAAATTATTGGCAGTACACCACGAAAACGTGCAACCTGACTTATTGGTATTAGGAAAAGCGCTTTCAGGTGGCGTCTATCCCGTCTCAGCAGTATTAGCTAATAATACAGTGATGGAAGTGATACAGCCCGGACAACACGGAAGTACCTTTGGAGGAAACCCAATAGCTGCAGCAGTAGCAGTAGCAGCTCTTGAAGTTATTAAAGATGAGAAACTAGCCGAAAATGCAGCCAAACTTGGTGATCTTTTCAGAGCTAAGATGAATGAATATATCGCTGGAAGCAACATCGTAAATCTAGTAAGAGGAAAGGGATTACTAAACGCCATTGTTATCAATGACACAGATGAGAGCCAAACAGCTTGGAATATTTGTTTACGCTTAAAGGAAAATGGATTGCTAGCAAAACCAACTCACGGAAATATTATTCGTTTTGCACCACCTTTAGTGATGACTGAGGCACAACTTCTAGAATGTGTTTCTATTATTACGAAAACTCTGAAGGAATTTGAGAAATAAGAGTTTAATAAGTAGGATCTGTAATGCCTTTTTAAATTATTTTTAAAAAGGCATTATCATTTGTCACAAATTACATTTAGGATCAACTCT
>CAZRCB010000113.1:0-6109 GCA_964598455.1 uncultured Flavobacterium sp. | reverse complement strand
AACCCAGGACCCCAACATTAAAAGTGTTGTGCTCTACCGACTGAGCTATCGAGTCATACTTAGTTTGAAAGTGGGTGCAAATATAAGGCGTAATTATTAATTTTTCAAAGCATTTTTATCTTAAATTTGCATTTGATCCACAACTTGCATTTAATCTCCTTATTTATAATGACTTAGTTATGAATAAAATTACACTATCGGGCTATATGGGTGCTGGAAAATCAGCTATTGGACAGCTATTAGCCAAGAAGTGCTCCATAAAACACTTCGATTTAGACGAACTAATCGAAGAAAGAGAGCAAAAAAGCATCTCTAATATCTTTAAAGACGAAGGTGAGGTTTATTTCAGAAAAATTGAAAGCAAAATTCTCAATGAATATTTGTCTAAAGATTCTTCTATGGTCTTATCATTAGGTGGAGGCACGCCTTGTTATGCAAACAATCACCAACTACTCCATAAAAAAGACGTCATTTCTGTATTTCTAAAGACTTCGGTAGATGTTTTAATAGAACGCCTTCGACCTGAAAAACACAACAGACCATTAATTGCACATCTACCTGATAATGAACTTAAAGAGTACATCAACAAACATTTGTTTGACAGAAACTACTACTACCTACAATCTAAGTTTATTGTCTCGACTGACAACAAATCCGAGGAGGACATCGCTGAGGAAATTCTAAAGCTACTAGACCAAACTACCTAGACCGATTTCTTTAGATAACTTTAACCCGGCCAATATAGCTTTGCTGTTTATATTGGTTATTTTTGTTTTTTTAGTATCTCATTCCTAAATAATTGATTCTATCAAAAAATACCAAGCATGCTTATATATCAACCCATCCAACTTAAATCCATAGAACTAAAAAACCGACTGGTAATGTCACCAATGTGTATGTATTCAGCCACTGATGGGCTTTCTAATGACTTTCACTTTGTACATTACGGAAGCCGAGCACAAGGTGGCGTTGGGCTTATCATGGTTGAGAGTACCGGAATTGTGCCTGAAGGTAGAATTACCCCTAAGTGCTTAGGACTTTGGAATGATGCACAGAAAGAAGCTTTGCAGAAAATTACTGCTTTCGTACACGAGAACTCTGAAACAAAAATAGGAATTCAACTTTCTCACGCAGGAAGAAAAGCTTCTACTTGGTTAGGAGGGCAAATTGACAGTGCTAAGGGAGGTTGGCAAACCATTGCCCCTAGTGCCATTGGTTTTAGTCCTGAAGATAAACTACCACGACAACTAAGTCTTTTAGAAATCAAAGGTCTGGTTCAGAAATTCAAAGAAGCTATTCAAAGAGCTGTAGATGCAAATTTTGATGTAATCGAAATACACGGAGCACACGGATACCTAATTCATCAGTTTCTATCGCCTTTATCAAACACACGTCAGGATGAGTATGGCGGAAGTTTTGAGAATAGAATTCGATTTTTATTAGAAATAATTGATAGTACCCAACCTATATTGGGTGATAAAATTCCGTTATTCTTGCGTATATCCGCCACTGAACACGCTGATGGTGGTTGGAGTCTGGATGACAGCATACAATTGGCTAGCATCTTAAAAACTAAAAATATAGACGTGATTGATGTGTCTTCTGGTGGAAATATAATCGATGCAAAAGCTACGTTATATACAGCACAACAAATTCCGTTATCAGAGGCAATAAGAAAAACAGGCATCAAAACTGGTGCTGTAGGCGGTATCGAAAACGCAGTCATGGCTGAAGAAGTACTAAGACAAGAGAAAGCAGACTTGATATTTATAGGCAGAGCCTTACTCAGAAACCCCTACTTGCCTATTTTATCTGCATTTGAATCAGATTCAGATTGCTTTTTCCCAACTCAATACACTAGAGCTAAACCACTGAAACAATACTAGAACTTACTTTTTCAGTAAGTGGCTGCTAGCTTTCAAAAAGGTTTTACTATATATTTTTAGTTATACCAACATAAGAAACAACTATTTAACTATCATTTTTTTGTACCTTTACTTCAATATTTAATCTTATTGTATAACTAAAATATAAAATTATGGCAACACCTAAGAACCCTTTAAAAGGAACCCAAAAAGTAGCAGACTTCCTATCCATACTATTAGCAGATGAATCTATTTTTTACTTAAAGATGAGAAATGCACATTGGAATGTTGAAGGAGCGGATTTTCACACTATGCACACCTACTTTGAAGAATTATATACACAACAAGCTACTAATATTGACGAGGTTGCAGAACGTATCAGAAAGATTGACCACTTCGCTCCGGCTACGATGTCTGAGTATTTAAAACTTACGCATCTCACTGAAAAAAGAGGCAAGGACAATGATTCGATGTCTTATATTAAGGAACTCTTAAGCGATGTAGAAGCGATTATTATTTATATCAGAGAGAAACTCATAGAGCTTGAAAAAGAGATTGATCAAGGTACTGAAGATTATGTAAACGCATTGGCAGAGCAACACGAGACTACGGCTTGGATGTTGCGCTCACACCTTAGATAACAGACACAAATCTCCAACTAACTGTATATTCAAAAAAAGACATTTTGTCAGTATTGATTTACTAGTTATCATAATTTCGGACATATTTGGTAGCATAACTTTAGTTTTCTGTCATTATATGTCCGATTTTTTATTGGCATAATGATTGTCTAAGTGTGGTCAAACCCAATAGGAAAACAAAATATTAAAAAGAAAATTTATATAACTATGAGTAAAATAATTGGAATTGACTTAGGAACAACCAACTCGTGTGTTTCTGTAATGGAAGGTAACGAACCAGTTGTAATCCCTAATGCAGAAGGAAAAAGAACAACTCCCTCAGTCATTGCATTTGTTGAAGGAGGAGAAATTAAAGTAGGTGATCCTGCTAAACGTCAGGCTGTAACAAACCCTACAAAAACCATCGCATCTATCAAACGTTTTATGGGAAGTAAGTTCTCAGATATTAAGAGTGATGCAAATCATACGGCATATAAAGTAGTCAAAGGCGACAATGACACACCACGTGTTGATATTGATGATAGACTTTATACACCTCAAGAATTATCTGCGATGATACTTCAGAAAATGAAGAAAACTGCAGAAGATTATTTAGGACAAAACGTAACTGAGGCAGTTATTACTGTTCCCGCTTACTTTAACGATGCACAACGTCAAGCTACTAAAGAAGCCGGAGAAATTGCAGGTCTTGTAGTACGTAGAATCATCAATGAGCCTACTGCAGCAGCACTAGCCTATGGACTAGACAAGGCTGGTAAGGACCAAAAAATTGTTGTATATGACTTAGGAGGAGGAACATTTGACGTATCTATCCTTGAGCTTGGTGATGGTGTATTTGAAGTACTATCAACAAATGGAGACACTCACCTAGGTGGAGATGACTTTGACGAGGTAATTATCAACTGGTTAGCGGACGAATTTAAATCTGATGAAGGAGTAGATTTACGCCAAGATCCAATGGCGCTACAAAGACTAAAAGAAGCTGCAGAGAAAGCAAAAATCGAATTGTCATCTGCAACTCAGACAGAAGTTAATTTGCCTTACGTTACAGCAACAGCATCAGGACCTAAGCACTTAGTAAAAACCCTATCACGTGCTAAATTCGAACAATTAACAGATGATTTGGTAAAACGTTCAATGCTTCCTTGTGAAAAAGCACTAAAAGACGCAGGAATTTCTAAATCAGATATCGATGAAGTAATCCTAGTTGGAGGATCGACTCGTATACCTAGAATTCAAGAAGAAGTAGAGAGATTCTTCGGTAAAAAACCTTCGAAAGGAGTAAACCCTGATGAGGTTGTAGCTATCGGAGCCGCTATTCAAGGAGGAGTATTGTCAGGTGATGTGAAAGATGTACTATTACTTGACGTAACACCACTTTCATTAGGAATCGAAACTATGGGAGGTGTAATGACTAAACTTATCGAGTCAAACACAACTATACCTACCAAAAAATCACAAGTGTTCTCAACAGCAGCAGACAACCAGCCGTCTGTAGAGATCCACGTATTGCAAGGAGAACGACCAATGGCCAACGACAATAAAACTATCGGACGCTTCCACCTTGACGGAATTCCACCAGCACAAAGAGGAGTGCCGCAAATTGAAGTAACCTTTGACATCGATGCCAACGGTATTATCAAGGTATCCGCTACGGATAAAGGAACAGGCAAATCTCACGATATCAGAATTGAAGCTTCTTCAGGATTAACTCAAGAAGAAATCGATAGAATGAGAAGTGAAGCTGAAGCCAACGCAGAAGCTGATAAAAAAGCAAAAGAAACAGCTGATAAAATCAACGAAGTTGACAGTATGATTTTCCAAACAGAAAAACAACTTAAGGAATTCGGTGACAAACTATCAGATGGAAATAAATCTACTATTGAATCTGCTTTAGAAGAATTGAAAAAAGCCTACGAATCTAAAGATGTAGCTATAATGCAACCTGCTTTAGACAAAATCAACGAGGCTTGGAAGAATGCTTCTGAGGAACTTTACAAAGCACAAGCAGAACAAGGTGGAGAAGCTGCACAAGCAGAGCCTCAAAGTGGTAATCAAGGAGACAACGCTCAAGATGTTGACTACGAAGAAGTAAAATAATTCATCCGCTTACTTAATTTTAAAGATGCCGTTTCATATTTTTGAGACGGCATCTTTGTTTATCGCAAGTTTGAATTATATGATAATATTCATAGAACCGAGAAATTTCAGTGTATAAAATCCGCTATGTCAAACAAAATAAATAGTTATCTTTGTATAGCTAAACACTCTAAAAATGTCCAAAAGTTCTATAAAAGACATCCAACTTATTCCAATCCCAAAAATAGAAGACCCTAGAGGAAATCTATCTGTTATCGAAAAAAACATCCTCCCATACGAAATAAAAAGAGTTTATTATCTGTATGATGTTCCGAGCGGTGCTGAAAGGGGAGGTCATGCACATAAAAATTTACAACAATTTCTGGTTGCTTTAAGCGGAAGTTTTGATGTGCTTTTAAACGACGGAAGTAATGAGCGAACGGTTACGTTGAACAAACCCGACCAAGGAATTTTGATAACTCCAGGAATATGGAGAGAACTAAAAAACTTCTCGTCAGGCTCGGTTTGTCTGGTTGTTGCTTCTGATGTTTTTCAGGAATCAGATTATATAAGGGAGTTTGATGAATTCTTAGCTTTCGTAAAATAATCTCGATGCAGCAAAAACGCAAAATAGCTTTGGTGGGGTATTCCTTTAGCACAGGTGGTGCAGAACGAGTGCTATCTAACCTTAGTTTTGTTTTTGACAAGCTGGGTTATGAGGTGCATACCATCATTATGATTGACAAAGTGAGTTATCCGTATGCGGGGAAATTCTATAACATTGGAGCTTTACGCAATTCTTCGAATAGCTTTTTTAATAAAATCAATCGTTTTTGGATGCTCAGAAAATATATCCGAGAACAACAATTTGATGCTATCATAGATTTTCGCTTTCGTGTGAATGACTTTCAGGAACTGATAATCTATAAATTTGCTTACAAAGCGCCTGTACTGATTCAGACCGTACACTTAGGTGATTTTAAGAGTTATCTCTTTGATAAAAAATGGCTTTCAAATCTGGTTTTCAAAAGTTTTGATTCGATTGTATGTATATCTGAGAAACAACAGGAAGCTATTCAGCAGAAACTTGGGTTCAATAACCTCAGCCTTATCCACAATTCTATTGATATTCAGCAAATTCAGCAGCTAAAAAAGGAAGAAGTAGTTATACCAAACAACTATATTATAGCTGTTGGCAGGTATTTTGAAGTCAAACAATTTGACCAACTCATAGCAGCTTATAGCCAGACCCAATTGGTAGATGATAACATTCATTTGGTGATTTTAGGTGAAGGTCCTGAAAAAGAAAAACTCCAAAGCAGCATTGATACTTTACATCTTTCTGATAAAATTCACTTGATGGATTTTCAGGAAAACCCCTATAAATATATGGCTAGAGCTTTATTCCTTGTGAATAGTAGCCTGAAGGAGGGGCTTCCGATGGTGCTTTTAGAAAGTCTTGCTTGCGAAACCCCTATCATTGCTTTTGATTGCCCGACAGGTCCGTCAGAGATTATTGTCAAT
>CAZRCB010000112.1:0-6214 GCA_964598455.1 uncultured Flavobacterium sp. | reverse complement strand
TTTATGGTGTAGAAGCCGAGAAACTCAAAGGAACTTATATGCTTTTGGACGAAGCCTCTGTGACGGGAACAGCAAATATTGTGATGGCAGCTGTTTTTGCTGAAGGAACCACTACTATTTATAACGCTGCTTGCGAACCTTACCTACAACAACTTTGCAAGATGCTCAACCGCATGGGTGCAAAAATTTCAGGAATTGGCTCCAACCTACTAAATATCGAAGGAGTAGAATACTTATCTGGAACTGAGCATACAATGCTTCCGGATATGATCGAAATCGGCTCGTGGATAGGACTTGCAGCAATGACCAAAAGCGAAATAACCATCAAAAATGTGAGTTGGGAAAACTTGGGTGTAATCCCTTATACATTCAGAAAACTGGGAATCACCATTGAGAAAAGAGGAGACGATATATATATCCCAAAACACGAAAATGGCTATGAAATTCAAAACTACATAGATGGTTCAATCCTGACCATAGCCGATGCTCCTTGGCCTGGATTTACGCCTGATCTGTTGAGTATAATACTTGTTATAGCCACACAAGCTAGAGGTAGCGTATTGATTCACCAAAAGATGTTCGAAAGCAGACTCTTCTTTGTGGATAAACTCATTGATATGGGCGCAAAAATCATATTGAGCGACCCACATAGAGCAGTAGTTATCGGGCATGACTTTAAATCGCAACTCAAAGCAACTAATATGAGCTCTCCTGACATTAGAGCTGGAATTTCTTTGTTGATTGCTGCACTTTCTGCCAATGGTACAAGCAAAATACAGAATATCGAACAAATCGATAGAGGTTATGAGCGCATAGACGAAAGACTTAGAGCTCTCGGAGCCAAAATCGAGCGAGTAGACTAACTGTTATAAAAAGCACTAATTCTAAGTGCGGAGTACGTCAGTTCGATTTACAATCTACACCTTGATTTCTTAGAGTTTAAAATTCTATAATTTTGACATACTTCAATACAAAAGCCTTTGTCACAACCTTGCTACACAAGGATAAGACAAAGGCTTTAAAATTGTTTACCTACAAGAATAGAATCTTGTCTTTACTATAATTTTCTCCTTTTGAGTTCTATATTGATAAGATTAAGCTCTCGGCTAGTCTGACCTGCGACAGAAGTGTTCTCCTCGGCTCTTCTTATCAAGTAAGGCATCACGTCACGCACAGGCCCAAACGGAAGGTATTTACTTACGTTATAGCCATTATTTCCCAAATTGAAACTAATGTTATCACTCATTCCATAAAGCTGGCCGAACCAAATTCTCTTATCGTTGTGTGGCAGCCCTTTTTCATCGAGCAATCGCATCAATCTTCTTGAACTTTCTTCATTATGTGTACCTGCATACACAGCCATAGTATCGATATGATCTACCATATACTCTATTGCCGCATTATAATTGATATCCGTAGCGGCTTTTGACTCACAAATTGGGTTTTTATAACCTTTCTCTTTGGCTCTTTCGGCCTCTACTTCCATATAAGCACCTCTCACGATTTTCATCCCAACGTGAAAACCATATTCAAGCGATCTTTTGTGAATGTCTTTAAGGTAGTCTAATCTATCCCAACGATACATCTGTAGAGTTCCAAAAACAATTGCTTTCTGCTTGTTATATTTGCGCATCATCTCCTCTACCAAATCATCTACTGCATCTTGCATCCACGAATGTTCAGCATCGACTAGGATAATAATATCATTTTCAAAAGAAGTTCTACATACCAAATCATAGCGCTCAATGATGCGTTGCCACTCCTGAGTTTCTTTTTCAGTTAACATCTTCCCTTCTGATACTTTTTGATAAAGTGCAAACCTTCCGAATCCAGTAGGTTTAAAGACCACAATCGGGATGCCAGGGTTTTTCTTGGCGTAGTCAATAGTTTTAAGCGTAACTCTAACGGCATTGTCAAAATGAGACTCTTCTTCTTTACCCTCTACAGAATAGTCCAAAACTGACGAAACACCTTTGGAATACATTTTATCCACAATCGGAATGCATTCAGCTTCAGTTTCTCCACCACAAAAATGATCGAAAACTGTGCTTCTGATCAATCCTTTTACGGGTAATTTGAAATTCAGAGCAAAATAAGTGAGTTTTGTACCGATTTTGACCATCGTTGGCGATGCAATCATTTCGAACAAGAACTTTGCTCTCTTGAGTTCTTTATTGCTTTTTAGTGCAAAAGCGACCTGGGTATTATTAAAAAAACCTTCCATGTAGATTTCTGAAAAATTGATATGCAAATATAAAGAGTATCAAACAATTTGTAATACTAAAAATAAGCTTTCTTTGGATTTCTGTTCAAATAAAATATCTTTGTAAATTCTAGTAAAGAAATTATGAAAAAACTTAAATCGCGTTGGGGAATCGACTCCAACTTTCAACTCACGATTATTTTTATAGTATTTGCCATAACGGGCTCTACATCAGCATATTTATCTAAACCCCTAGCCCATTGGATGCACATCACCCCTGAAACCCTCTCTTGGCTTTATTGGCCTGTCAGCCTGATACTCATCTTCCCTATCTATCAAATCTTGCTTGTGATGTTTGGATGGATTTTTGGTCAATTCACCTTTTTTTGGTGGTTTGAAAAGAAAATGCTCAGAAGCCTAGGACTCGGTTTTCTATTTGACAAAGTCAGAAAAAGTAGTTGAAAAGCAATCTAAACAATAACATTACTTCTTAAAGTTGATGAAAAAAATACTAAAAGTATTTCCCATACTAGCGCTTTTAATAGCCTCTATCACCTACGGATTAAGCCTGCTGATTGATTTTCCTGCCACAACACTTTTTGTGGCTAGAGTTTTGGCTGTTATAGCAATTATTGTGTATGCTATTCCGAGGAAAGACTTAACGACTTGGATACTCACCAGTATTCTTATCGGAGTTTTCTTGGGCTATGATTTTCCGGATGTCGCTATATCGCTAAAACCCTTGAGTCAAGGTTTCATCAAACTCGTCAAAACAATTGTAGGCCCTATTCTCTTTGCTACTTTGGTTTACGGAATTGCAGGACATTCTGACCTCAAACAAGTAGGGAGAATGGCCTGGAAAAGCATGTTGTATTTTTATGTTGCTACAACCTTAGCTCTATTTATCGGGCTTGCAGCCATCAATATTACCAAAGCTGGTGTAGG
Source organism: uncultured Flavobacterium sp. (assembly GCA_964598455.1). Taxonomy (GTDB): domain Bacteria; phylum Bacteroidota; class Bacteroidia; order Flavobacteriales; family Flavobacteriaceae; genus Flavobacterium. Next base: position 3,066 of record CAZRCB010000112.1, on the reverse strand, counting down.
TATTGATATGAGTAAAATTCCGCACGAGGAACTACCAAACACAACCCTAGTCAGTACTGACACGCCTATCTTAGAGATACTTCCTGAAAATATGCATTGGTTTTTTAAGACCATGGCTTTTTTTAGAGATATATTTCCTGAAAATATCATCAAATCAATCTATGACAATCAAGTACTTCAAATTGTCGTGTTTTCAGTAATCTTCGGAATTGGACTGGCAATGGTTGAAGAGAAAAAAAGAAAACCACTAGTTGATTTCACAGAGAGCCTCTCAGAGGCAATGTTTAAGTTTACGAACGTAATTATGCACTTTGCCCCTTTTGGAGTGGGCGCCGCAATGGCATATACCGTGGGGCATATGGGAATTGATATCCTCAAGTACCTTTTTATGTTACTACTAACGCTCTACCTGGCTTTATTTGCCTTTATCCTCCTAGTATTGTTGCCCATTGCGCTGTACTGGAAAGTGCCTATCAAACGCTTCCTTCACGCCATCAAAGAACCTGTCTCTATTGCTTTTGCAACTACAAGTTCTGATGCCGCACTACCGAAAGTAATGAGCAATATGGAGGCCTTTGGCGTACCTCGAAAAGTAGTTTCCTTTGTAGTACCCACGGGTTATAGCTTCAACCTTGACGGAACAACCTTATACCTATCTCTAGCAGCAATTTTTGTGGCTCAGGCAGCGGGAATGCACCTCAGCCTCGGAGAACAATTGCTCATTTGTCTTACCTTGATGGTCACCAGCAAAGGTGTTGCAGCAATCCCTAGGGCATCGCTGATCATCTTAATCGCAACCGCTGACCAATTCGGTCTCCCAACGGTTATTATTGCGGCAATTCTGGGTATCGATGAGCTGATGGATATGGGACGAACATCGGTTAACGTAATCGGAAACTGTTTGGCATCAGTAGTAATTGCTAAGTGGGAAGGCGAGTTCGACCAAGAAAAAGCACTCGGAATGAAGCCTATCGAAGTTGATGAAGACTAATTAGAACAATAAAACTATGCCTAAAATAGTTCCTTTTAGAGCCACCTTACCTACAAAAGACAAAGTAGCACTTGTAACTTGCAGGTCATACGAAACCTATTCTGTTGCTGAGTTAGCATCACAACTGGATTATAATCCATATTCTTTTTTGCATGTTGTAAATCCGTTTTATGTAAATCAACAAAAAATGGATGAACATACGCGATTTCATCAAGTAAACTCTAAATACAAACAGTTCAAAATAGAGAAAACCCTCCATAAAGACACTACTGAAGGCTTATATTTACTTAAGATTATTTCTAAAAAAGAGACCTTTATCGGTATTATAGGCGGACTTCAAGTAGAGGATTATTTGCAAAACAAGATAAAAAAACACGAAGATACTTTCGAATATAGAGTTGATTTATTCAAAGATTATATGAAGTATGCCGGTTTTTATACCGAGCCTATATTGATAACTTATCCCGATTCTGAGGAACTTAACCTATGGATCAAAAAACAAACCACGAAATCCGCCCATTTTGAATTTGCTACTAATAAAAAGGAAATTCACTATTTATGGAAAATCAAAAACCCTGAAGACATCGCTTTCATACAAGAGGTTTTTGCTCAGATGGATTGCCTTTACATCGCAGACGGGCATCACAGAACCGCATCTGCTACGAAACTACACCAAGAAACAGGTAATTCGCCATATTTTATGAGCTATCTCATAGCAGAGAGCAACTTAAAGATAAACGAATACAACAGAGTCATCAAAGACCTCAACGGATATTCTAAAAAACAATTCATAAAGCTACTCGAGCCTCATTTTAGTATCGAAAATAAAAAGCAGACGATCTATACGCCAGACGAAAAATTCAATTTCGGTATGTATTTAGACGGTGATTTTTATAGGCTGACACTCAAAGACAATAAAGTAGACAAATCGAATATTCTACAAAGCCTTGATACTCAGATCCTCTATGATTTTATACTCAACCCAATATTGGGTATTGGAGATTTACGCACCGATCAACGCATCGAATATTTATCAGGTCAACAGTCTGTTATTGAGCTCAAAAACAAGGTAGATATCTGAAATCAAAAATATTGCTGATCAAGGACTTATTATGCCGCCCAAAAGCACTTATATAGAACCAAAATTCAGAGTTGGTCTTACCATTTTTGAGGTGGATTTATAATAAAAGTAAAACGATCAATCACCTAACAATCAAACCTTTTATATATGAAAAAAATAGTTTCTTCACTGCTTTTTTTATGTACAGCTATTGGTTTTTCTCAACAGTATCCAAAAGTAGATTTCACCCATGTTGTAGCCTCCTTGTCACTCAATCCCGTAAAGCAAAACATCTCAGGTGAAGTGACCTATGATTTTCAGGTAAACCAACCTCTAGATACTATCAGGATTGATGCCAAGAAGATGACTTTCAGCCAAGTCAAAATCAACGGAAAAGAGGTGAATTCTAAAACCACTGACAACGAATTATTACTTTTTGAAGGCTTCTCAGAAGGCAACAACAGCCTTAGTTTTCAGTATGAAGCCTTCCCTATTCAGGCGTTGTATTTTATAGAGAGAAATCACTTTGAAGACCTTCAGATTTGGACCCAAGGACAAGGAAAATATACCAGCCATTGGTTTCCGAGTTTCGATGATGTCAACGAAAAAGTTATTTTCAGTCTGAGCATTGCTTTTCACAAAGACTATACAGTGTTGTCTAATGGAAATCTAATCCAGAAAACCATAAAAGACGATCAAGTTGTTTGGGAATACAAGATGTATCAACCTATGAGCAGCTACTTACTGATGCTAGCTATTGGTAGGTTTGAGAAAGAGAGTTTTACCTCCAAATCAGGCATAAAAAATGACTTATGGCACCACATTGCCGACAAAGACAAAGCAGAAGCAACGTATAGATACAGCCGTGAAATCTTCGATTATTTAGAGAAAGAAATTGGCGTTGCTTATCCTTGGAAGGTGTATAGACAAATTCCCGTTTGGGATTTTATGTATGGCGGAATGGAAAACACCACTGCCACTATTTTTTCTCAAAGTTATGTAGTAGATTCGATTG
>CAZRCB010000111.1:0-6248 GCA_964598455.1 uncultured Flavobacterium sp. | reverse complement strand
TTTCCCTTGGCAGCATTACCTGCCCAGGTTCTTTGGGTATAATCTCAGCTCGTTATTTAGAGCACCCCTTTGAGACGCGGCAAATGTATAAAATATAAACCGAACAAACAACCGAGTTTTTCAGCCAATAAACTTCTAAAAATATCTTACATAGTTGCTATGAAATATTTACAAAGAATAGATTATTAATAATTTCTCGATTAAACTAAAATGTATTAAATTTGCATGCAATTCAACTACAAATTGCAAATGAACTCACACAACACAAAAATCATTGGAGAAGGTCTTACTTATGACGACGTTCTTCTTATCCCTAACTACTCAGAAGTACTTCCTAGAGAAGTTAGCATCAAATCAAAATTCTCACGCAACATCACTCTTAACGTGCCAATTGTCTCTGCGGCTATGGATACGGTTACGGAAAGCGCCATGGCTATCGCTATCGCTAGAGAAGGAGGTATTGGCGTACTACACAAAAACATGACTATCGAAGCACAAGCAAACGAAGTCAAGAAAGTAAAGCGTTCTGAATCGGGAATGATTATCGATCCTGTAACCCTTTGGCTTACTTCTACAGTAGAAGATGCTAAGAATGCAATGAGAGAATACGGCATTGGCGGCATACCGATTGTGGATGAAAATAAAGTTTTGAAAGGAATCGTAACCAACCGCGACCTGCGTTTTGAGAAAGACAATGCTAAACTGCTTACAGCGGTGATGACTTCTGAGAATCTAGTTACTGCTAAAGAAGGTACAACACTAGAGATTGCAGAGGGAATTCTTCAAGAAAACAAAATAGAAAAACTACCGGTAGTTAACCAAAATTACCAACTCGTTGGGTTGATTACTTTTAGAGATATCATCAAGGTTTCTCAGAAACCCAATGCCAATAAAGACAAATACGGAAGACTTCGCGTTGCAGCAGCAATTGGCGTTACTGGCGATGCGCTTCAAAGAGCAGAAGCACTTGTCAACGCTGGAGTAGATGCCGTGATTATCGATACCGCCCACGGACATACCAAAGGAGTAGTAGAAATCCTAAAACAAGTAAAAGCGAAATTTTCTGAAATTGATGTAGTTGTAGGTAATATCGCTACGCCAGAAGCCGCACTATTTTTAGTTGAACACGGCGCTGATGCCGTGAAAGTAGGAATCGGACCTGGTTCTATTTGTACGACACGCGTTGTAGCGGGTGTTGGTTTCCCGCAATTCTCAGCGGTGCTAGAAGTAGCAGCAGCCCTGAAAGACACTGGAATTCCGGTAATTGCAGATGGAGGTGTGCGTTATACAGGTGATATCCCTAAGGCACTAGCTGCAGGAGCATCGAGTGTGATGTTGGGCTCGCTTTTGGCTGGAACTAAAGAGTCTCCAGGAGAAACTATTATTTTTGAAGGACGAAAATACAAATCATACAGAGGTATGGGCTCTGTTGAAGCGATGAAAGACGGTTCTAAAGACCGTTATTTTCAAGATGTGGAAGACGACTTAAAGAAACTTGTCCCAGAAGGAATCGTGGGGCGTGTACCTTATAAAGGAGAACTCAACGAGAGTATGCAACAATTCATCGGAGGACTTCGCGCCGGAATGGGTTATTGTGGTGCTAAAGATGTGAAAACACTTCAAGAAACGGGTCGTTTTGTAAAAATCACTTCGAGTGGAATTCACGAAAGTCATCCACACAACGTGACTATTACTAAGGAAGCACCTAACTATTCAAGGAAATAATAGAGCGTTTTTGGTTGTTTTTGCCTACTTTAGCAACGAATTAATTTAATATCAAATATTATGGCTACTGACAAAAAAACTATTTTTAAGGGAATACGACTTTTGGCTATATGTTTGCCACTGTTGTTTATCGGGCCAACCATCATAAACAGCTCTTTTAAAAATCAAAGTAACGACCTATATTACCCTATTCTCATACTCGGAATTGCCTGTTGTATAACAGCAATGTATTTGATGTTTAGAGGTTTGAGTATTATGACTAAAGGGATTTTCAATGACTAACTACATCAGAATATTTTTTATCTGTTTAGGTTTTTTATCACTTGCTTCTTGTTACCAACAAGAGCGCAATTGCAAAGATTTTAAGACAGGAAAATTTAAGTTTGAACACGAAATAGCTGGCGAGGTAAAAACCACTCTTTTTCAACGTACTGATAGCCTAGAAATCGAAAATTTTGAAGGGAAAATTGATACCTCATACGTGAGGTGGATCAATGATTGTGAATATATACTTCACAAGAAAAACCCAAAAGGCAGAAACGACAAAAAAGGCGTACACATAAAAATATTGACTACTAAAGACAATACCTATACGTTCGAATTCAGTATGGTTGGCGATGCCAACAAACAAAAAGGCGTTGTATCAAAAATAGAATAATCCTCAGGAGATTAAAAACCCCATATCCATTTAATGAAAAACGACAAAAACTTTAGTTCTTGGCTCGATGAGTTTGAGCATAACCAACCTTTGGTTATTGCCGGACCTTGTAGTGCTGAAACTGAAGAACAAGTGCTCAGTACCGCTAGACAACTCAAAGAAGCAGGTGTAAGCGTACTCAGAGCAGGAATCTGGAAACCGAGAACACGTCCAGGAGGTTTTGAAGGTGTAGGCGCTATCGGGCTGAAATGGCTTGAGAAAGCAAAAGCTGAAACCGGACTTTTGTTGGCTACTGAAGTGGCAACTAAAGCACACGTAGAACTTGCCATAGCACACAACATCGATATCTTGTGGATTGGCGCTAGAACGGCTGTCAACCCTTTTGCGGTGCAAGAAATTGCTGAAGCACTAAGAGATACTGACAAAATTGTGTTGCTGAAAAACCCTATCAATCCTGACTTATCGCTTTGGATAGGAGGACTAGAACGACTGCACAATGCAAACATCAAAAAACTAGGCGTTATTCATAGGGGATTTTCTACCTACGAAAAAACCAAATATAGAAATAATCCGGAGTGGCAAATTGCCATTGAGATGCAAAGTCGCTTTCCTGATTTACCTATGTTTTGCGATCCGTCACATATCACCGGAAACAGAAATATGATTCAGCAGATTTCGCAGCAAGCCCTTGACCTCAACTATAATGGACTGATGATTGAAGCACATATCAATCCTGACGAGGCTTGGAGTGATGCCGCACAACAAGTAACTCCAGGGAGTCTGAAGGAAATTCTTCGCAGTTTGAAAGTGCGTAAAAAAACAGCTGAAGACTTTGATTACAACTCTTCACTGGCAAAATTGCGCACCAAAATTGATGAAATTGACGAAAAACTCATCGAGGTGATTGGCAAGCGCATGCAGATTGCCGAGGAAGTAGGAACGCTGAAAAAAGATAAAAACGTAGCTATTCTTCAAGCGCAACGTTGGCAAGAGATATTGGATAGACTCGTTGTGATTGGTCAAGAAAAAGGACTCAGCCAAGAGTTTATCAGTCATTTCTTTAAGGCAATTCACCAAGAGAGTATTTACCACCAAGAAAAAATAATCAATACCGATATCGAAAGGAAATAACTCTGATGTTAGATTTTATAGTATAATTAAAAAGACTTCAATGCAGATTGAGGTCTTTTTTTTGGCCGGAGCATTCAATTCAAAATAATTTTATCCCCTCTCTCCTACTTTTGGTTCTGTAATTTTTTGTAGTTTTAGTACTACAAAAAAAAACCTCCACTCATGATACAAACTAGACTAGGAACTACAGCTGATATTGGTGGTATTTTGTCCTTACAAGAAAGATATTTATACCGAAACTTAACTGAAAAACAGCGCGAGAAGGGTTTTGTAACTACTCCGTTTACGGTAAGTCAGATCGAAGAGATTATCAGTCAAAACGGTATGTTTATAGCTGAAAACGAGCAAAAAGAAATCATTGCCTATGCTTTTGCGGGAAGTTGGACGTATTTTGAGCAGTGGGAGATTTTCAATTTTATGGTGTCTCGCTTCCCCATCTTATCCTTCAACGGAAAAGAAATCACAACCGAAAATAGCTTTCAGTACGGACCCGTTTGTATAGACGAGAACTACAGAGGTAAGGGCCTACTCAACCAACTCTTTGAAGAAATGAGAATGGAATTCTATAAAAAATATCCAATCTCAATCACATTTATCAATAAAATCAATGTGATTTCTGAGCAAGCACACACCAGAAAACTAGGTTGGGAGATTATAGACGAATTTGAATTTAACAACAACACCTATATCGGGTTGGCATTTGATATGAAAAACTCGGTAGTAAACCACTATTAAAAGTAAAATTAGATGCAGCAACAACTCATAGAAGGACAAGTATTTGAGCGAATAGACTTTACAATACGTGCTTTAGACAGAGCGGATTATGAAGCATGTACTTTCTTAAATTGCAATTTCTCTGAAACGGATTTATCAAATTTTAAGTTTATCGAATGTGAATTCCACGACTGCAACCTGAGTTCAGTTAGGCTACAACATACAGGTTTTCAACAAGTGCTTTTTAAAAACTCCAAGATGCTCGGAATGCATTTTGAGAAGTGCAATGATTTCGGCTTTTCTATTAAAGTTGAGCATTGCCAACTCAACCACTCCTCTTTTTATAAGAAAAAACTACCCAAAACACATTTTATAAAGTCAAAACTACAGGAAGTAGATTTTAGTAGTTGCGACCTGAGCGCTGCTGTTTTTGAGGATTGTGATTTGCTCCAAGCTACTTTTGACAATACCGATTTGCGCAAGGTCGATTTTAGAAGCTCGTATAATTTTGTTATTGACCCTGAAAAAAACCGCATCAAAGACGCCAAATTCTCACTTGCGACTATAAGTGGGTTATTGGCAAAATATAATATAAAGATTGAGAATAATTAGTGATTAAACCTCTCTATTTATTAAAAAACTCAAGCCTGATTCAGTAACAACAAATTTAACTTTTATAAATTTAACATATAATTGGGTTTATTTGATATATTTGCAAACTTAATAATCTGAAATTTATCATTATCTATAAACTCTTTATCTTTTATTTACTATGAAAAAGTATTCTTTATTAACAATTTTTATTATTCTTCTTTCGGCAAATTTATGTTTCGCACAGAGGGACACAATTTTCTTGAACAATGAAACAATTGTTTGTTCCATTAAAGAAATTACCGAAGACGCAGTAAGATATACATACCCTGACGAGGACTTAGTCAATTCTATTTATAAAAACTCAGTGCAAAAAATTGTTTTGAAAAGTGGCAGAACACAGATTTTTTCAGAAAGCACTTCTTTTAAACCAGTTAAAACAATTGATGATTATCAAAATGTTACAATAACTCAAATTGAAAGTGAAGTAAAAGGCTTATTCAAAATAGGCGATGTAAGCTCAAAAGCAAAAGGAACAACAACTCTATCCAATCAAGAGCGTGTAAAAGAGCGTGCTTATAATAAATTAAAGGCAGAAGCAGCTATGATGGGTGCAAATATTGTTTACTTAACACATCAACGTACAGAAGGAAATAAAGCAGGAGGATATTGGCAAGCAGGCTCATCAGCCGAAACAAACTTATCAGGTGTAGCTTATTCTAGTGTTATTTTAAACTTTAATGATTTTCAATCTTTGATTAAAGATAGTCGCAATTTTACAACAATTGAGCAGGCAAAACTTTGGAGCAGCGATAGCAAATTTTCAAAATCAAATTATCAGAAATCTTTTGCTATCAAAAAAATAAGTAATGTTAATGGCTCAATTATGATAGAAGGTGACTTACAAGGAGTTTCAAAATATAAAACTTTTAGAGTAGTCTCATTTGATGAAAACTCTTTTAATATATTTTATGAAGATAAGAGTACTTCATACAATATTAAAGTTGCATTATAAAAATAAACCGAAAAATTAGATTTAATTTGGATTGTACATTTTCTGCAAAAAAGTACAATCCTTTTTATATGACGCAGGTTTAAATATAATCTAATCCTATGCAATAGACTATATTACACCTAATTAGTTGAACAAAGTATTGAGACTAATGAAAATTATCTTTAAAGAAGAAGCATTAATATTATTATAAACATTTTGTATACTCTACTTTAAGTCATCCTAAACAATAGATATAGTAGATCTATGTATATTTTAGAATACAATCCACATTGCATCTAAACAAGTAGTATATTAAGAGTGGTTACATCTTCATATTACCCCACTTCGAAGAATTCAGCGGAGAAATATTGTTTAAGTTGTCTACCAAATCAGCAATAGTTACTTGAGGGCCACCGTTAAAAATAGAGACCAACT
>CAZRCB010000110.1:0-6290 GCA_964598455.1 uncultured Flavobacterium sp. | reverse complement strand
ATTACTTGGCAGGCCGCTCACCGACAGTGAAGTATTTGGTTTTTCACAAGTAAAAACACCTGCTGCTTCTCCTCTAGGAAAAGTACACCAAACTGTCGGACTTACTGAGGTATCTGTAGAATACTCAAGACCAAGCGCCAAAGGGAGAAATATTTTCGGAAGCCTTGTTCCATTCGGAAAGATATGGAGAACTGGAGCTAACGCTAACTCAATAGTCTTTTTCGGACATGACGTTATCATTGGCGGACAAAGCTTAAAAAAGGGAGAATATGCTATTTTTACGAACCCAAAACCAGATTCTTGGGAAGTAATCTTCTATTCTGACACACACAATTGGGGTTTACCTGAGAAATGGAACGAAGAGAAGGTAGCATTAAGAGTAAAGGTAAAACCTGTAAGCCTTAATAACTATGTAGAAACACTCACTATAGCAATTAATACTCTAGACAACGATTTCGGACACCTTGATATCTCTTGGGAGAAAACCTTAGTATCAGTGAAATTTGAAGTGCCTACTGCAGCAATTGCTAACTCTAGCATCGAAAAAGCACTAGCTGGTCCAGATTCAGAAACTTATTACAATGCTGCTAACTACTACTTCCAATCCAACAACGACATTCACAAAGCTTTAGAATGGATTAATAAGTCCGTTGAGATGAGAGGTAAAGAAGTTCCATTTTGGTATTTACGCCTAAAATCACTAATTCAAGCCAAAACAGGTGACAAAAAAGGAGCAATTCAAACCGCTGAAAAGTCAATGGATGCTGCTGAAAAGGCCGGAAACTCTGATTACGTAAAATTAAATAAAGACTCGATCTCTGAGTGGAGTAAGTAACTCATTACCAGGGATTAACACAATATCAATCACAGTATATTGTTAAAATAAAGAACCCAATGTAAATTCATCTTGCATTGGGTTTTATTAATATTGAATAAAACTATATCTTTGTTTTTACAACAAAAAAACAAAACTACTCTTATATGGAATATTTAGATTTTGAACTTCCGATCAAAGAACTTGAGGATCAGCTAGATAAATGTCAGGTAATCGGACAAGAATCAGACGTCGATGTTTCAAATACATGTAAACAGATTGAGAAAAAACTCATAGAGACCAAAAAGAAAATTTATAAAAACTTAACTGCTTGGCAACGAGTGCAACTTTCTCGCCATCCGAGTCGTCCGTATACGCTAGAATACATCCGAGAGCTGTGTGGTGATACGTTCTTAGAACTTTTTGGAGACAGAAACTTCAAAGACGACAAAGCAATGGTAGGTGGTCTAGGCAAGATCAACGGTCAGTCCTATATGATCATCGGTCAACAGAAAGGAATAAACACCAAAATGCGACAATATCGAAACTTCGGGATGCCAAATCCTGAAGGCTATCGCAAAGCATTGCGATTGATGAAAATGGCTGAGAAGTTTGGTATTCCTGTGCTTACTCTAGTCGATACACCGGGCGCATATCCAGGACTTGAAGCAGAAGAAAGAGGTCAGGGAGAAGCTATCGCTAGAAACATCCTTGAAATGAGCAGACTGAAAGTGCCCATTATCACTATTATTATCGGAGAAGGAGCATCAGGTGGAGCTTTGGGGATAGGTGTGGGGAATAAAGTATATATGCTAGAAAATACTTGGTATTCTGTTATTTCTCCAGAATCTTGTTCGTCTATACTATGGAGAACTTGGGATCACAAAGAAGATGCTGCAGAAGCCCTAAAGCTAACTTCATTTGATATGAAGAAAAACGGACTCATTGACGATATTATCCCAGAACCATTGGGAGGTGCACACTATGACAAAGCCACAACTTTTGAAACAGTCAAAAAATATATAATTGAGGCTTATGACGAATTGAGTAAATTATCAACAGAAAAATTGGTAGAAGAGCGGATGAATAAATACCTAAAAATGGGTGAATACAAAGGCTAAGCTTTCATACTCAGTAAGTTTAGAAATCCGAAACAAATAGGTTTCGGATTTTTTTATCTTATCAACAGAAAAAACGAGTTATCACCAACCTATCAACAATTGGGTTTGATAACTCAATATAGTTTCGTACCTTATAATAGTTATTTTCGCAATATGGAAAACCTAAAAAACATAAGTCCAGTTCGTTCTGACAAATCTAAAATCATTAACCTTGAAAAAGGGAAAGTACAACCTCAAGCCGTTGATTTAGAGGAAGCTGTACTTGGAGCCATGATGATAGATAAGAAAGGAGTCAATGATGTCATTGATATACTTTCTGTTGATGCATTCTATAAAGATGCACATCAGTATATCTTTGAGGCTATTGAACAACTCTTTAAATTAGGTCAACCCATTGACTTATTAACAGTTTCTGCTCAACTCCGCAAAAACAGTAAGCTTGACCTGATTGGTGGTGATTTTTATCTCATCGGACTTACACAGAAAATATCTTCTTCTGCACATATCGAGTTTCACTCTAGAATTATTCTCCAGAAATTCATACAACGAAGTCTTATCAGAATTTCTTCTGAAATCATCGAAGATTGCTTTGACGAGACTACCGACGTTTTTGACCTACTGGATAAATCAGAGGCAAAATTCTATGAAGTCACTCAAGGAAATATCAAGAAAAGTTCTGAAACAGCACAAGACTTGGTTATTCAAGCAAAGAAAAGAATCGAGGAAATCGCAGGTAAAGAAGGATTAAGCGGTGTAGCTACAGGCTTTACTAAGCTCGACGAGCTTACCTCTGGTTGGCAGCCTAGTGACTTGATTATTATCGCTGCTCGTCCGGGAATGGGTAAGACTGCTTTTGTACTTTCGATGGCTAGAAATATAGCAATTGACTACGAACATCCAGTTGCTTTATTCTCGCTTGAAATGTCATCTGTTCAGCTAATTACCAGGCTAATTTCCTCAGAAACAGGATTACAATCGGACAAATTACGTACAGGTAAACTAGAGAAGCACGAGTGGGAACAACTCAATACCAAAGTAAAAGACCTAGAGAAAGCACCATTATTTATTGATGATACACCTTCCCTATCCATTTTTGATTTACGTGCAAAAGCAAGACGTCTGGTTTCACAACATGGAATCAAGCTGATTATAGTAGATTATTTGCAGTTGATGACTGCCGGAAACAAAGGAGGCGGAAACAGAGAACAAGAGATATCAACCATCTCTAGAAATCTTAAAGCATTGGCCAAAGAACTTAATATCCCTGTAATTGCACTGTCACAGCTATCTCGTGCTGTTGAAACAAGAACAGGATCCAAACGCCCCTTGCTTTCGGACTTGAGAGAGTCAGGAGCAATCGAACAAGATGCTGATATTGTTTCATTCATATATCGTCCAGAATATTACAAATTAGACACTTGGGATGATGAGGTGCAATCACCAACTAAAGACCAAGCTGAGTTCATCGTTGCTAAACACAGAAATGGTGGACTCGAAAATATTCGCCTAAAATTCGAAGGTAAGTTCGGTAAGTTTGGTAACCTAGAAAACCTAGGCTATGACTTCAATACCACAATGCCTTCAAAGATGAATGCAGATAATCTAACAACATCATTGGCTTCGGAGCATGAAGCTTTTGGAGGAAGCTATACATCGGCTAGAGATGAGTCTTCTGACGATATGCCCTTCTAATAAAAATAATACAACACAGCTTAAAAAATAAAAATGGAATTAAAATTAAATAGACCTATCTGCTTTTTTGATTTAGAAACTACCGGAACAGATGTAGTAAAAGACAGAATCGTCGAAATCTCAATCCTTAAGGTTTTTCCAAACGGCAATAAAGAGAGTAAAACCTGGCTGGTCAATCCGACTATTCCGATCCCGCCAGTCGTTAGTCTGATACACGGAATTACTGACGAAAAAGTAGCAGGAGAACCTACCTTTAAAGAGCTTGCACCTCAAGTTCACGCAATGATTAAAGATGCTGACCTAGGAGGTTATAATTCAGACAGATTTGATATACCACTTTTGGTAGAAGAATTACTCAGAGCCGACATCGATTTTGATATGAAAAATAGAGTCTCAGTTGATGTACAAACTATTTTCCATAAAAAAGAAGAAAGAACGCTTGCTGCAGCCTACAAATTCTATTGCAATCAAACCTTAGAAAACGCACATAGCGCAGAGGCAGATACCAACGCTACCTACGAAATCCTAAAAGCTCAATTAGACCGATACGATGACTTAGAGAATGATATAAAAGTATTGTCTGAATATACCACACGTAAGAAGTCTGTGGACTTTGCAGGGTTTATAGTGTTGAATGAAGATGGTGAAGAAATTTTCTCTTTCGGAAAACACAAAGGCGTAAAGGTTGAAGATGTTCTAGAAAAAGAGCCAGGATACTTCGGTTGGATACTCAATGCTGATTTTCCGTTATACACCAAAAAAGTATTAACTGGCATAAAACTCCGTAAACTCAATACCAAACTGAACTAATTTAAGTAAAAACTAAGTATGAAAATAATCTGCATAGGGCGTAATTACGCAGAACATATATCAGAATTAGAAAACCAAAAACCTGAAACACCCGTTGTCTTCTTAAAACCAGACACTGCGTTACTAAGCAAAGATGATGATTTTTATATCCCAGAATTTACTGATGAAGTTCACCACGAGATAGAAGTAGTGGTCAAAATTTCTAAGGCTGGAAAGTATATTGACGCGAAGTTTGCACACAAATACTATAATGAAATATCGGTGGGAATTGACTTTACGGCACGTGACTTACAGAAACAACTCAAAGCCAATGGACTTCCGTGGGAAAAAGCAAAAGCCTTTGATGGCAGCGCTGTTGTGGGCAAGTTCATACCCGTATCTGATATTGATCTAAACAATCTGAACTTCGGGCTTCTAAAGAATGGCGCTTCACAACAAAAAGGAAATACGCAAGAAATGTTATGGAAAATCGATGAAATCATCGCTTATGTTTCACAATACTTCACCCTAAAAACTGGTGATTTAATCTTTACAGGAACACCTAGTGGAGTATCTAAGGTTGCCGTAGGAGACTCACTTGAAGGTTTTATAGAAAGTCAAAGTCTTCTTAAACTCAACGTAAAATAATTTAACTAAGCATAAATTCTGAACTGAAACAAACAAAATGGCACTATACTACGACGTTTCAAAAGTAAAGCTACTTCAGAATAATCCTGAGGTTCTCCAACAACTCGTAGATGAACTTTCAGAACATATCGAACACATTAAAACACAAGTAAAAGAAAAAGACTTTGAGCGTGCTAGTAAGACTATTAGAAGCATAATTACAGCTACCGACAGCTTAGGTATTGAGATGGCGCACGAAGAAGCTATCTTAGTAAAATCCTGGAGTGATTCCTTAGGCAAGAAGAAAGAAATACAAGTAACGCTTAAACAAATGTGCAAAGTCTGCAAAAGCGCCTTAAAAGAAATCAAAAAAGACTTTTCTTTATAGAGCCTGCATTAGCAATAAATCATATCAGTTTTGTGAATTCGAGAAGTGCCCATTCGATTGATTTCATAAATAAATATATTGACTCAAAATTCATTCTCACAACTAATAAGAAGCACTCAAAGTATCGTTCTAATATTCAGGATGCTACCTCAACTAAATTTATTTTTACTACGAGTTCTGAGTTAAATCTCTAAAAATATTCTCGAGGTTTTTATTTTTTAGATTTAGTTGTAAAATCTTAAGTTCATTCTCGTGAGCAAAATCAAATATCTTAGCACGCATATCAACGTTCGTATCAAATGTTAGCTCCCAAATAAAATCAAAAGTATTGACACAAGAAACAAGGTTTGGCAACTTTGATAGTAACTGTACTTCTATTCTTAAGTCAAACTCAACCTCGATAATCTGGTTAGTATTGCCCTTAAGGTCAGTAAGTTTAGCGTCAGCTACAATATTACCTTTATTGATAATGATTACTCGGTCACATATTGCCTCTACTTCTTGCATAATATGAGTAGACAGAAACACTGTTTTGTCTTTGCCTATGTTCTTGATAAGCTGTCTAATTTCCACCAACTGATTCGGATCTAAACCTGTGGTAGGTTCGTCGAGTATTAGCACCTCAGGACTGTGTAAAAGCGCGTTGGCTAAGCCTAGCCTTTGGCGATAACCCTTTGATAATTGCCCGATTTTTTTGTGAGATTCTGGTGTGAGCCCCGTGAGTTCAATAACCTCTTCTACTCTTGATTTAGGAACAGAATAAACCGAAGCACTAAACATGAGGTATTCCCTTACATACATATCTAAATACAACGGATTGTGCTCAGGCAAATAACCTATGGCGCGTTGCACAAGCTCT
>CAZRCB010000109.1:0-6418 GCA_964598455.1 uncultured Flavobacterium sp. | reverse complement strand
AATCATTTTGCAGAATGGCAATTATAGAAGCGATATAGGTATTGGCAGGAACGATAACTTCGTCACCACTTTTTAGTTTCCGAAGTTCTTTGTAAGCTCTGAAAATTAAAATTAAAGCGTCGAGTCCGTTAGCAACCCCTATGCAATGTTTAGTGCCGCAATAGGCAGCAAAATTGGTTTCAAAGACTTTGACTTCATTCCCTAAGATATACCATCCTGAGTCCAAAAAGTTTTGGAATTTCTTTTGAAATTCATCTTTATATTCAGCGTTAATCTTTTGTAAATCAAGGAATTTAATCATATCACTTAAACTTTATGTCTACTATAAATCTAATTCATAAAAATCCTGAACCAGAGGTTTTGCCCCAAAGCTTTCTTTCCAATAAGATAGACCTTCGTTGAGTACTCTTCCCTGCTGTTCGTTTGAAGTTCCGAAGTCAAAATACTTCTTTTTAGTCTTGTATTCTTTAATCAAATAATCAAACAAATAATCAACACTGCCGAGTTTTCCTCGAAGTTCGTTACTGCCTATGTATTGAATATGAACTACATTACCGGTTTCAAAAACAGTAGTTCCGGCTACAATTTTACCTTCGAAATAGACCTCAAATTGCTTGATATTTTCAGGGAAAAACTGATGTAGTTTTTGGATTTCTTCTAAGGAGTGTACAGGTTTGGTTTGGTGTTTTTCTTCTAAAGTCGGAATCAGAATTTGATTCCAAAAAACAGAGAAATCATTGGTTTGTCTGACCTCTAAGTTGTGTTTTCCGCCTTTTCTGATTTCGTATTTGCGCTTTTGAGAAATATTCTCCGCTAAACTATTATCAATAACCGACAACATATCTCTGCGAATCAGCTTTGCATCGGTTAAAAACAACGCATATAACAATTCGTCTGAGAAATGAGTGTTATAAATAGAGGGAATTACTTTGAAGAAAACTTTGTCGAACGTAGGTTTCAAGAATTGACAAATCTCTTTGAAAACATCAAGGAATATCTGTAGTTTCAAGTCTTTGTCAACGATTATTCCGCCATAGGTGAGCCCTGAATGTGAATGCAACTCCGCTCCTACTTTATTGGCCGGAAGTACAGCCAACAGCTTAGCATCTTCAAAAACCAAAATCGAAAAATCCTCAAAGCGATCGTTGTGGTATTCCATGAAATTGCGGTGAAACAAAAAAGTAGCGTTCTTTGCTTCTGCAATAAAATCATTCCACAAACCAAAGTCTTCAGCGGAGTATTGTCTTACGGTATATTTTTTCACTTTAGTATTTTCAAAAAAGTAAAATTAGTCAAAAAATCAAGATTGACCTTCAGAAAGCCTAAGTTTTCAACCCAACAAAGCCAAGCATTGTCTCAGCAGCAGAAAAGCAAACAGCAATTCTTTACTTTAATGTTTAAATTGCTTATATTTGAAGTGCTTTCTATAAAACAGAAAGTAGTCATGTACATAATTTATATAAACAACCTAAAACAATTATTAGTATGAAAAAAACAAAATTAATTATGGCTATGCTTATTAGCCTTGGGCTTTTCGCTTGCAACAATAAGGCGGCTGAAGTTCCTGCTGACGAAATGGAAGTAAATATTGAGGCAGAACACAATCAAGAGCACGACCACAATCACGACGGAACAGAAGCGCTTACTTTAGATAACGGAGAAAAATGGACCGTTAATGTTGAGATGATTCCTTTTGTCAACAAAGGACAAGAGTTGCTTAATGACTATGTCACTAATAATGGTACAGACTACAAAACTCTTGCTATTCAGATGAAAGAACAAAACAGCCAGCTTATCAAAAGTTGCACAATGGACGGAAAAAGCCATGACGAATTACACAAGTGGTTACACCCTCATCTAGCGCTCGTAGCTGAACTAGAAAATGCAGGTGACCAAGTGGAGGCAAACGCCATCATAGGCAAGCTTAAGGAGTCCTACAGCACCTACACAGCGTATTTTAAATAAACCCCAAACACACAAAAAAAATGTATCTCTGAGAGTTTCTTTCAGAGATACATTTTTTTATGGGCTAATTCTGCTTTGTTAAATCTATCTAATTATATAGCGTTCAATCTCTCCTTTCGGATTCATTAACTCTAGGCGAGTAGCTGAATTCGGATTCTTTCTAGCTAGAATATCTGGTATAACTTGCACGTCTGTTATTTTCACGCCATTGATAGTAAGAATAACTTTGCCTTTGAAGTCCGCATCATAATCTTTAGCATCTTTAATCTTTACTCCGAAATCAACCCCAAGTTGTTTTTTTTCTGCAGCTGAAAGGTTCTCTATTTCCATTCCAAAAAACTCCGTTGAGAGCAATTCTGATTTGGTGAGTTTCACAGGGATTTTGAGTTCTTTATTCTTTCTGACCACATAGACATCTACCACATCATCTGGGCGTTTGGTGTTGATATAACCAGTGAGTTCTGCAAATGAATTGATAGGATGGTTGTCAATTCTGATAATAATATCTCCTTTCTGAACGCCTGCTTTCTCTGCTCCAGTCCCTTTAGTTACTTCATTTACATAAAAGCCTTGTGTACGTTGCAGTCCGAGTTCTTCAGAAACGGCCTGATTGAGTTCGCCACCTCTGACACCCAAAACTCCTTTTTGTACGTTTCCGAACTCTATAATATCTTCGATTGTTTTTCTAGTAATATTCGAGGGAACCGCAAACGAATACCCTACATAAGAACCTGTGTTCGATGAAATCATAGTATTGATTCCGATAAGTTCTCCTCGGGTATTGACAAGCGCGCCTCCGCTATTCCCTGGGTTTACAACAGCATCAGTTTGGATAAAAGATTGAATGCTATTGCCATTTGCTTGACCTACATTACGGGCTTTGGCGGAAATAATACCTGCGGTAACCGTAGAGTTTAAGTTATACGGATTCCCGACAGCCAACACCCATTCTCCTACCCTAACATTGTCAGAATCCCCAAAAACAGCATAAGGCAAAGCTTGATTTGGGTCAATTTTTAATAAAGCAATATCTAACTGAGAATCTGTACCTATAAGTTTAGCTTTATAGGCTTGTTTATTGTGAAGTGTAATTTCGATTTCAGACGCCCCGTTTATCACGTGATTATTGGTTACTATATAGCCATCTTCAGAAATAATAACACCTGAACCTGTCCCTACTTGGGCTTGTTGTTTCCCTCCTCTATACCCGTAATAAAACTCTATAATAGGGTCGCTGACTTGCCTATATGACACGTTCTTGACATGAACAACAGAGTTGAGTGCAAGTTCTGCAGCTTCAGTAAAGTCGGGAGCTTCAGCTGTATAACCAACATTTTTGTAATTAGCAACCGGCAATGATGAGGCAAGTGTAGTGATACCATCTTTGGTCAGAGTAGGTTGTTCAAATAGCATTTTGTATGCTCCTAGAGTTATTCCTCCACTCATCAAAGCAATCAAAAATAATCCTGATAGTCGTTTCATAGTATGAGCATTTTTAAAATTATACTCTAAAATTAAATCATATCTTATACCAATAAAAAGCTTTTAACTACTGATTAACAAGCTTTAACTTTATTTAACAAGTCCTGAACTGCTCTCTATATTTGTTCTATGTTTTGCGAGGGAGCAGACTTTTAGCACTAAACCTAATCGAAGCAGTTATTTTAGAATTAAATCAAAATCAAATGTCAATGAGTACATTTAATAAGTTCCTTTTCTGGAGGAAAAATGTTTAATTGTACGATTTTTTGTAGAGTCCCCTGTAAACCAATGATTTATAACATATTTAGAGATGTTCAAAAGAACTAAGTCAATGCTTCAATTATTTTTTTAGAAGTACTTCAGATATCGATTGGAGAGTTTTTATTTAATGAGTATATTTGCAGCCTTAAATACGTTAGAAATGAATAAACTTTTGGTTATAGGTACAGTAGCTTTCGATGCCATCGAAACGCCTTTCGGCAAAACCGATAAAATTTTGGGTGGAGCAGGAACATTCATCGGACTATCTGCCTCTAATTTTGATGTTGAAATTGGTATCGTGTCTGTTGTTGGGGAAGATTTCCCGCAAGAATACTTAGACCTACTTACTGACCGAGGAATTGACATCTCTGGAATTGAAGTTGTAAAAGGAGGCAAAACCTTCTTCTGGAGCGGACGTTACCACAACGATCTGAACTCTAGAGACACCCTTGAGACACAACTCAATGTCTTAGCTGATTTCAAACCCGTAGTGCCGGAAAACTTTAAAGATGCGGATGTGGTAATGCTCGGAAACCTACATCCTACTATTCAGTCTGAAGTTCTTGACCAAATGACTTCAAAACCCAAACTAATTGTATTAGACACGATGAACTTCTGGATGGACTGCGCGCTGCCAGAACTCTTGGAGGTAATCAAACGCATCGATGTTATCACTATAAATGACGAGGAAGCACGCCAACTCTCCGGAGAATATTCACTGGTGAAGGCTGCTCAGAAGATTCACCAGATGGGACCTAAATATGTGGTTATCAAAAAAGGAGAGCACGGCGCACTGTTGTTTAATAACGACGAGGTATTCTTTGCTCCAGCCCTACCGCTTAAAGAAGTATTTGACCCAACCGGAGCAGGAGACACTTTTGCAGGAGGTTTTACAGGTTATATCACCCAAAGCGAAAACATCTCTTTTGAGAATATGAAAAATGCAATTATTTTTGGATCTAACCTAGCTTCGTTCTGCGTAGAAAAATTCGGAACTGAACGCATGCTAGAACTAAACAGAGACGAACTCTACAGAAGACTCCAACAGTTTAAATCCTTGACACAATTTGACATATCGTTACAAAAATAAAACTCCAAGCCTCTTTATGAGGCTTTTTTTGTCTGAAAAAAAACACCATACACACCCATGAGCGACGCTATAAAACACGAATGCGGAATTGCACTTTTAAGACTTCTAAAACCCTTGGAGTACTACCAAGAAAAATATGGCTCTGCTTTTTATGGAGTAGAAAAAATGTATCTCTTGATGGAGAAGCAACACAACCGAGGTCAGGATGGCGCAGGATTAGCGAGCATCAAATTTGATGTAGCGGCAGGCGATAGATTTATCTCAAGAATTCGCTCCAACGAACCTCAACCCATTCAGGATATATTCACGCAGATGAATGACCGAATAAATGCTACGCTAGATAAATATCCAGAAAAGAGAAATGACGTAGCTTGGCAAAAAGAAAATATTCCCTATATAGGCGAATTGTTCTTAGGCCATGTCAGATACGGAACTTATGGGGGCAACAGCATCGAAAACGTACACCCGTTCTTGAGGTTGAACAACTGGATGCACAGAAACCTTATTATTGCTGGAAACTTCAACCTGACTAACGTCAAGACGCTTTTTGATAACTTGGTAGAGTTAGGCATGCACCCCAAAGAAATGACAGACACGGTTACCGTCATGGAAAACATCGGACACTTCCTAGATGACGAAGTTTATGAACTATACCTACAGTGTAAAAATGAAGGACTGACAAAAAAAGAGTCCTCACCCGAAATTGCCAAAAGAATAAATATCGGGAAAATACTCAAACGTGCTTCTAAGTTTTGGGACGGAGGCTTTACGATGACCGGACTCCTTGGCCACGGCGATGCTTTTATATTGAGAGACCCAGCGGGAATCAGACCTGCATTCTTCTACCAAGACGATGAAATCGTAGTAGTTACATCTGAACGCCCAGTAATACAGACTGCCTTTAATGTGCCGTTTGAAAAAATTCAAGAAATAGACCCAGGAAGTGCGCTGATTATCAGAAAAGACGGAAGTATATATCAGGAAGAAATCATGACGCCTCTGCCTAAAAAGGCTTGCAGCTTTGAGCGCATCTACTTCTCTAGAGGTAGTGATGCAAAGATCTATCAAGAGCGTAAAGAGCTCGGAAAACTCATCTTACCTAAAGTATTAGAAGCTATTGACAACGATACAGACAACACCGTTTTTTCTTACATACCCAACACGGCAGAAACTTCCTTTTATGGTATGAGCGAAGCAGCCAATGATTTCTTAAACCAACGCAAAAACAAAGAAATCCTACAGCAACGCAAAACACTCACCAAAGAAAAACTAGAAGAACTGCTCTCCGTTAAAATCAGAACAGAGAAAATAGCAGTCAAAGATGCCAAATTGCGCACCTTTATTACCGCTGACAACTCTAGAAATGATTTGGTTGCACATGTCTATGACGTTACTTATGGTGTAGTAAAACCCACTGACAACTTAGTGATTATCGATGACAGTATTGTAAGGGGAACTACCCTAAAGACAAGCATAATCAAAATTCTTGATAGACTTAATCCGAAGCAAATTGTGGTGGTTTCTGCCGCTCCTCAAATCAGATATCCTGATTGCTATGGTATTGATATGGCAAAGTTTGGTGATTTTGTAGCCTTTAGAGCTGCCTTGGCATTACTAAAA
>CAZRCB010000108.1:0-6432 GCA_964598455.1 uncultured Flavobacterium sp. | reverse complement strand
ATTCGGGTCTAAGAAAACTTCTTCGTTGCCGTCTTTATCTTTTCTGTACAATACCGATTGGTTCTGTAATCCGTTGTTTTTGTAATAAAAGGTGTAGTCTCCTTCTATGAATGGCGCACCAATTTTCTCATAGTTCCATAGTTCTTCCAGCCTATTTTTGATTTGATTTCTAAAAGGAATTTTGTCTAAATACCCGAAAGTAAGTTCGTTTTGGGCTTTTACCCAAGCTGCGGTTTCTGCCGAACGGTCATCTTCTAACCAACGGTAAGGGTCCTTAATCTCAGTCCCGAAATAGGTATCAACGTTATCCGCTTTGTGCGTCTCTGGATACACTAGCGCTTCAGGTTGTGTTGCTTCTTGCTTTTGATCACACGAAATCAAGGTAGCTACGACAAACATAGGTAGAAATATTTTTTTCATTGATGTGAATGAATTTTGGTTAATATCAACAAAAGTAGGTTTTTATATATCAGATTCAAAATAAAACACACAAAGGGCCTTTGAAATTCAATAATTTCTAAAGCCCTTTGGTTGTAAATGTTCTAAAGACTAACTTAGTATCTAAAGCAATATTTGGTTTTTGAAAACCACTAGTAAATCACTTTCTTAACCGACGTTTTATTTTCGGTTGAAGTTATTTTGATGATTAATACCTGATTGGTATGCGCCATATTTATCGAATGCATTGAAGTGTTGAGGTTTTGGTTTTCGTAAATCACTCTGCCCAACATATCATATACCACAATGCTTGCCATATCAAATCCTTTAGAAGCAACCTCTAAGTTTCCTGCTTTTGGGTAAGCGCTCCAGTTGTCTTGAAGTATCACATCCTCAACACCAAGTGCTGTTCTGTATACCAAAGTAAAACGATCATTCACACTTCCTAAGTCTGAATAAAACTCATAAGGTCCTTCTTTGAGGTTGTGCATTAGATTTAAAAGACTGTCTTTTAGATAGATTTCTTGGTTTTGGTTTTCTGCTGCGAATAATCCGTCAAAATAATCTAAGTTGAAGCTGAAATCACCAGAAATAGTAAGGTTTAATCCGAGTGCTACTTCATCGGTATTCTCAAAAGGCAAAGCTCTTCCTTGAACAACTAGTCCTTTGTTGTTTGACAATGTGTAAATACTCACAAAGTTACCTCCGAACATGGTTCCGTCAAAATCATCTAATCCGTTTGAAGCCTCTGCAGTATAGGCCAACATAGTTTGGTGAAAAGCTCCTTGGTCATTTCTGATACTGAGTTTCAAGATGTGTGCTTCGTCGTGATCAACATCTTCTTGGTCTGCCGAAAACGGGGTATTCTGACTGTTTTGTGCTTTTCTATAAAATCTGTCATTCGGTATAAAACCATTTTGGCCGTTATTGATATTAGACACACGCATAGCGTTGTTGAACTGCACTACACCTTGTTTGGCTGCTATAAAAAAGCCTTGACCTGAAGCGATGTATCTCGTAGGCGTATTATAGTTTGGGTTGATGGTTGTTCCGCCACCCACATAAGGAGTTGCGGCAGTACCGGTTCGCAACTTGACATTATAAACAGCAAAGTCATTAGCAACATAGGCATAGCTATTATTTTCGTACACAGGTCTTGTGTTGTGCGTCCATAAATAGACGTTGGACTCTAAGACCATACTATTGTCGTTATAAAACTTCACCACATCAATAGCTGATGGATATGGATTCCCGAAGAAGTTCCACGCATATTCACCTTGCGGATAACCGTCTAACGGATTGTTATTTTCAAAACCTGGCAACATATCGTCTACGTCTCCTGTAGTGTTGAAAGTATAGATACCTGAGTTGGGCGTTCCCTCAAAAACCGCTTCAAAGACTTGAGGTACACTCATTGCATTGCCCGGGAAGTTGCTTGGTGCTTTGATAATATAGCCATGTCCTTCTTCCATCACACCTGCGTGTGCTTTCCATCCTTTTTGTTGATTACCCGTAATCGTAGGATCCCATCTATAGCTACTGTTGTTTCCTGAGGCAGGCGAGAATTGTATTGTAGTTTCTCCAGCAACCGGTGAACCCCAATAGGTAAAGTCATAGTTGTACATAGGCAAACTATTTCTTTTGTAAGTAATGCTTCCGATGTTTTGATTGAAGTCCGTCTCTTGGATAATGCTTCCGTTATTTTCTACAATTACAGCATTGGCTGCAAGCTCGTTAATAAATCTATTGACGATATATACATAATCATTAGCGTTTATGCGTAAAGAGCCACCTGCACTTATTTTCAGTTCACAAGTAGCGAAACTACCGTGAAGTTGGGTATCATAGGCTGCAAGTATTTGTGTTTTAGTGGTTTTGGTTGGCGTTAACAATCCAGGAACCACATTCCCAGAAGCATTCGTCCACATAGTTCCATTCCAATACAAAGTTGTCGCACAAGATTGATCATCAGGCACTCCGAATTCATCTGCTCCGATATCAGGCGTAGTAGTGCTTCTGCTCTGACCATCAATATCTTGATAAGGAATCCCAAACGGACCAAACATAGCCGACAGGTTTACTCCTTTGTCATTTACCCAAGCATTGACATTAGTCACGTGCAGGTTAAAGTTAGATACAAAAGGGGTGTTTTCACTACCTGATTTTACATCTCTTGGTGCTGTAGAAGTGGCTTTCCAATTGGCTAATGTCTTTTTGTAAGCAGGATTATCAACTGATTGCCAACTTAAACTTCCATAAGCTCCGATAAAAGAACGCGATTGCGAAGTATTGACCCAATAGTTATTGTTGTCTATGTATGTAAAAACTTCAGAGAATGCAGGTGTGCCATTTATAGCTATAGCTGCTTTATACGAAGAGTTTCCAGCATCTGTTTGGCTATTGATAAAGATATTATTTCTAACATCTAAACCTCTAGCTTGGTCAATCATCAATGCAGCTGAAAAACCAGTACCTTGGTTAAAGCTTAGACTCACGGTATTGTGGTATATCTTATATCCTTTACCTTTTTGTACAAAAATACCGAAACCTCCTTGATCCCAGCTTCCTCCACCTAGAGAGCGAACGTCAGCCACGAAGTTATTAGCTACCAATATTTTTAGGTCATTGTCTGTATTCTCTGAACTCAGTTTAATTCCAGTAATCAAGTGATTGGTTTGTCTATCGATTCCCAAGATTTTATTGCGGTGTATTTTTCCGTTTTTAGCGTTTCCACCAATAAAAATACCGCCAAAATCATTTCCACCAGTAAAGGTTACATCCAAATCAAAAATGATATTGTTCTCTACATTAAAGTTTTGGACACCTCTCAAATAAATTGAATGTGTAATTTTATCTACTCCAGCGTCCGTACCGAAATCATTGTCTATAACAGTGATATTTGAAGAGAAATTAGCCTCATTGTTGGCAATATAAACCCCTTGTTTTACGCCCAAAAAAACGTTATTAGAAACCTCTAAATTAGAAACTGGGTTGTTAGCGGTATTACCTACAGTTTCTGTATCACCAGCGAATATAGCTGCAGAAAAAGCATAATCAGCATTATAAAATCCTTGTTTAAGCGATGTGTTTTTGATAGTAATGTTATTAGAACTATTTGTCAGCCACATAAGCGTTCTATTTGAATAAGTCAAGTTACAGTAATTTTCGAAAAACATATTTACTGTATCGGTATTATTATTAGAACCATTAAAAACAATGTGTTTTGCTCCATTAAACTTAAACAGTGCCGTCACTGGAGTCCAAGAATTGACATTTCCTCCTATGACACTGACATTTCTGTTAGGGGCAGGTTTAAAGGTAATAGTTTTGGTTGCTGAAGCTCCTGAGATGGCGTTGATAGTTATCGGAAAAACCTCTCCGTTAGTATTTGAGAACACCTCTTTGTCTAACAAAAAGGTAACTGCTCCGTTCACTCCTTTAGTATTCAAGTGATTTACAGCAGCGGTAATTGTGGTGAAATCTCCTGAAGCTCCGATGTAATACACACCACTAAGCGCACCTGTAGGCGGTGCAGCAAAAGTAGCTTCAATAACAGCCGTATCCTTCACATCAATAGAGTGAGCGAAAATAAAAAACGGTAAAAAATTTAACAAGAAAAGGATTTTGATTTTCATAATAAATCAATGTTTATTTTTGGTTTTGTTTAAATAATTTTTAAAAACAGCATCTGAAAAAACAGCTTTTCCCGGCAAACAAACTCTATGCCGGAGAAAATGATGGTTATTCCTATTTCTATTGCAAATTTACAAAGAGCAAAAAGTTATAAAGTGACTTTACTATCGATTTTTCCTATGCAAGCATAGTAAAAACCTAAAACATAGCTAATCGCAAAAAAACAAATAACTGAAAAACAAAGGATTACATCTATCAATGTACAACAACAGCTCCTAAAGCTCAATGCTACCTCCGATAAAAACAAAAAAAGTTTAAACATAAAATTAGTAGGTCGTCACATAGGCAATCCTATTTGTTTTTAGAAAACTTTATGCTTTAAAAAAGACCTGTCAGTTTTTAATTCTGACAACAATATCCTACATTTGAGAATGCAAGCCCCAACCCTAATAATCAGACTTGTCTAGAATCCAAAAACAGCACTATGA
The DNA here is from genome assembly GCA_964598455.1 of uncultured Flavobacterium sp. Taxonomy (GTDB): domain Bacteria; phylum Bacteroidota; class Bacteroidia; order Flavobacteriales; family Flavobacteriaceae; genus Flavobacterium. The sequence continues at coordinate 1,873 of CAZRCB010000108.1, read as the reverse complement.
ACCCAGATGATATAGAAAAAATTGAACTCGATTATTTGAAACTTGAAGACTACCTAGCACTTAAAGAAGCGATGGAAAAGTCGTATCCGAGTATGACAAACTCCTCTTGGAGCAAAGACCAAATAAAAATCCTCTTGGATAAATTTCCCGAAGGACAGGCTGTGATCAAAATTGACGATGAATTAGCTGGTTGCTGTTTGTCTATTATTGTCAGCTCAGAAGACGTCGAGAATGACCTTACTTACAGACAAATCACAGGTAACTATACCTTTAGCAAACACAATAAAAACGGTACTTTTCTTTACGGAATAGAAATCTTCATCAAGCCCGAATACAGAGGCTTGCGCTTGGGCAGAAGACTCTATGATTTCCGAAAAGAGACCTGCGAAAAACTCAACCTCAAAGGCATTGTCTTTGGCGGAAGGATTCCTAATTACCACAAATACTCAGAGGAAATCAGTCCGAAAGAATACATAGAAAAAGTAAAGCAAAAAGAGATTGAGGACCCCGTGTTGAACTTTCAAATCTCTAATGACTTTAGACCTATCAAAATCATTAAGAACTACCTCGAGGGGGATACGGCATCTAACGAGTTTGCCGTATTGTTGCGATGGGATAATATCTATTACGAAAAGGCGCTCAAAAAAGCATCTGTCAAAAAGAAAACAGTGCGCTTAGGCTTGGTACAATGGCAAATGCGCCCGTATGCAGACGTAGATTCGCTGATGCAGCAAGCGGAGTATTTTATTGACACCGTTTCGGGTTATCGATCAGATTTTGCTATGTTCCCAGAGTTTTTCAACGCACCGTTGATGGCAAAAGACAACAACCTATCGGGCTCAGAAGCCATACGCGAACTAGCCAAATATACAGACGAAATCGTAACGCGTTTCTCTGGTTTTGCCATATCCTATAACATCAACATCATCACCGGCAGTATGCCTGAGATTAGAGACGGAAAACTCTATAACATCGGCTACTTATGCAAAAGAGACGGCACAGTAGAGAGTTACGAAAAGCTACACGTAACCCCTGACGAAGCTAGAGTTTGGGGAATGCAAGGCGGAAACAAGCTAGAAATCTTTGACACTGATTGTGGTAAAATTGGTGTCCTTATTTGCTACGACGTAGAATTCCCTGAGCTCAGTCGCTTGCTGGCAGATAAGGGAATGGATATTCTATTCGTACCCTTTTTGACCGATACACAAAATGGCTATTCAAGAGTAAGGCATTGCGCCCAAGCAAGAGCCATCGAAAATGAGTGCTATGTAGCTATAGCCGGCAGTGTGGGCAACCTGCCTAACGTCCATAATATGGATATTCAGTTTGCGCAATCCATGGTCTTCACCCCATGTGACTTCGCTTTCCCCGCCAGTGGTATCAAAGCCGAAGCCACTACCAATACCGAGATGATTCTAATCGCCGATGTGGACATCGACCTACTAAGAGAACTACACGAGTTCGGAAGTGTCAAAAACTTGAAGGATAGAAGGACGGATGTGTTTGAGTTGAGGAAAAGAGAGTATTAAGTGGAAAGTTGAAAAGTGAAAGTTGAAAATTTCTTGATGTCTAAAGTCAGAATGTCTTAATGTCTTTGGTTTCAAGAATGTGGTTTTGGGTTTATATCAACTTGCCTGTCCGCAGAAGGAGGACCTGTACGCAGAAGGAGGACCTGTACGCAGAAGGAGGACCTGTACGCAGAAGGAGGGAAACAAAAGGATCTTAAAGTCAAAATACGTAGAACACAACCTAACCCCCTCTCAAGAGGGGAACTAGCTTTTGCATTTTTTCACAACTTGCTTGCCTAAAGATAATAGAGGAATTAAAATGTTTTTTGACACAGATTTTTATCTAAGTCTGAACTTAAAATGAT
>CAZRCB010000107.1:0-6587 GCA_964598455.1 uncultured Flavobacterium sp. | reverse complement strand
AAATGCCAATCTATATATAGATGTGCGCCTAGCAGGATTTACTTTTACTATCAATGGTGAAGTGTCAAGCACTGGTACCAAAACTCTTTTCCAAGAACGCGTAACCATTATGGAAGCGGTTGCAGCTGCTGGAGATATCACTCTTGTAGGAGATAGAAGAGAAGTGGAAATCATCAGGAGATTTCCGCACGGGTCAGAGATTTACACCGTTAATCTAACCGATAGGCGCATAATGGAATCGCCCTACTACTACATACAACCGAATGATTACATATACGTAAAACCACTTCCTCAAAAAACATGGGGAACAGGAGCAACCGGTGCACAGACCTTGTCTACCATCATTACTGCTCTTTCGCTTGTAACAACTACTATTGTCTTAATGAACAGAATGTAATATAATGCTTGACCTCAAAGATTTCTCATTTAAAGAAAGTCAAAATATTTTTGACCTAAAAGGTTTTTTACTCAAAGTCGCTGGATACTGGAAATGGATAGTGGCTTGTATTATTATTTTCCTATTTGCTGCTTACCAAGTAAATATCAGAAAAGAAAAAGTGTACTCGCTTAGCTCTCTAATCGTAATACGAGAAGAGTCAAGTCCGCTTTTAACTTCTAATACGAGTCTAATATTTAATTGGGGAGGCGTTTCGGATAAGGTCCAAACAGTCATCGCGTCATTAAAATCAAGAAACCACAATGAGCTAGTCGTAGCTGAATTAGAGTATTATATTGATTACTTAATTCAAAACAAATACGGCTTTACGGATGCATACGGAAATGTACCCTTTAGAGTCAATATTGACAAAACGAAACCTCAACTGTTAAATCATCCTATTAGTATTAAGTTTCTTAGTGAAACTGAATATGAGTTGAGTATTCACTTTGAAGAGGAGCAAGCGAGCACAATTAGCTATGCTTCTGAGAGTATTGAGAGTTTCCCAGTTGAGAAAATGCTTTTCAAGAAAAAGTACAACGTAGGAGAGATGGTCGAGCTTCCGTTTATAAATTGGAAACTCCAGTTAGAAGACACTCCTTTTAGCTATGTTGGCAAGGAGTACTTTGTTAGCTTTAGGAATTTCAATAGCGTGGTTGCTAACTATCAAAACATAAATGTCGGTGCCAATAGTAAGGTTGGTGGTTCGATACTCAAGCTTGAGCTTGAAGGGACTAATAAAAAAAGAATTGTAGAGTATCTAAACACAACGGTTGATATGCTTAGAGAGAATCAGCTTGAAAGCAAAAACATATTCGCTGTAAATACTATACGATTTATCGACAGTACACTTGCCAGACTCCAAGACGAAAATGCCAAAACATCTAATTCGTTGATGGATTTCATGAAAGACAAAAATGTCTATGAAATTTCAGAGCAAGGAGAAAGCATGCTAATGAGCCGATTAGCACAATACGATGTTGATAAAGAGCTTGTGCTCAGAAAAATTCAATACTACAAGACGCTTGAATACTACCTTAACACAAACAGTGATTTTTCAAAACTTCCAGCTCCAACAGTTGCAGGGATTGACGATGAAAATATCAAGGCAAACGTATCGAAACTTATTACATTCTCTGTACAGCAATCAAAAACCACTTTCGGATACAAAAACCAAAATACCTTCAAGCAACTTGACTCCGAGATGGAGGCTATAAAACTAGTGTTGCTTGAGAATATTTCTTCTGCTAAAGCTGCTTTAGATTATGATTTGAAGCTGATTAATGCCAAAATAACTGATTTAGAGGGCAGTATCAGAAAAATGCCGAGTGACAAACAAGAACAAGCAGAGATTCTTAGAAAATATAACTTAGAACAACAGTTTTTAAATATATTCCTGACCAAGAGAAGTGAAGCTGAAATTATGAAAGCAGCTAGCTTATCAGACGTCCACTTTATAGATAGAGCTAAAGACGTAGGCGGAGGTCTTATTGGCCCTAAAACCTCTGTAAACTATATTATTGCTGTGTTTGGAGGAATTTTGATTCCGTTGTTGATCCTACTTATAGTTTTCCTTTTAGATAATGGAATCAAAAACGCAGAGGATGTTACGCGCTTATCTAAAGTTCCCATCATCGGAATTCTGTCGAGAAAACACAAATCAAAATCTAACTTAGCTGTTTTTGAACAATCTAAATCTGCACTGGCAGAAACATTTAGAGCGGTAAGATCCTCCTTGCAGTTTATGTATAAGAAGAAGAATATCGTGGGTTCAAAAACACTGATGATCACCTCTTCTATTAGTGGTGAAGGAAAGACCTTCTGTTCTATAAACTTAGCTACTGTCTTTGCACTCAGCGAAAAGAAAACAGTGATTTTAGGTCTTGACTTTAGAAAACCTAAAATTTCAGAGAATTTCAAGGCAGATAAGGATTTAGGTGTAGTTAATTTTCTAATAGGACAGAAGACTATAGAAGAAATTATTCAACCTACACAAATTCCGTTTCTAGATGTAATTACCTCTGGACCAGTGCCACCCAATCCTTCAGAACTAATCTTAAGCGATAATATGGCTGTGATGTTTGAGGAGTTGCAGAAAAAGTATGATTATATCATTCTCGATACCCCACCAGTCGGGCTTGTTACTGACGCGATGGAGCTGGTGCCTTATTGTGATGCCATTCTATATGTAGTCAGACAGAATATAACTAAAAAGTCAATGCTTTCGATTCTAAATAAAAAGCACAACAACGGTGAGTTGCCTCCCGTAAGTTTACTCCTTAACGGATTTGAAAACAAAACAAGATATGGTTATGGCTATGGTTACGGCTATGGTTACGGTTACGGAGAATATGGAGATTCTTCATGTTATTATGAAAACCCAGAAAACTTGTCATGGTTAAAGAGAATTACAAGAGTTTTCAGAAAAAACAAATAAGATATATGCAAAAGATATTAATTACTGGAGGTGCGGGTTTTATAGGTTCTAATTTATGTGAATACTTTTTAGCTAAAGGATACAAGGTTACGTGTTTAGATAATTTTGCTACGGGTCACAAACATAATATTGAGCACTTATTTCAAAATCCTAACTTCGAACTTATAGAAGGCGATATCAGGAATTTAGCTGATTGTCAAAATGCACTAAAAGGAGCCACTTATGTGTTGCATCAAGCAGCTTTGGGGTCTGTTCCTCGTTCTATAAAAGACCCAATTACGACCAATGACGTAAACGTTTCTGGATTTCTGAATATGCTAATGGCATCAAGAGATGAAGGCGTAAAACGCTTCGTGTATGCAGCAAGTTCATCTACGTATGGCGATTCGGCGTCTTTGCCTAAGGTTGAGGATGTGATCGGGAGACCGCTCTCGCCTTATGCGATTACTAAGTATGTAAACGAATTATATGCTGATGTTTTTAGTAAAACCTATGGTATCCAAACTATCGGGTTGCGTTATTTTAATGTATTCGGAAGGAAACAAGATCCAAACGGAGCTTATGCAGCAGTGATTCCTTTATTCGTAAAACAACTCATGAATCACGAAAGTCCTACGATTAACGGGGATGGAAACTATTCAAGAGACTTCACCTATATTGACAACGTGATTCAGATGAATGAATTGGCGATGTTGACTGAGAATCCTGAAGCATTCAACACGGTTTATAACACTGCTTATGGCGATAGAACCACACTGAATGATTTAGTGAAATACCTAAAAGAGTTTATGTCTGATTTTGATCCTAAAATTGCAGATGTTGAAGTGATACACGGACCTAATCGCGTTGGAGACATTCCTCACTCGTTGGCAAGTATTGATAAAGCAAAAAAATTATTAGATTACAACCCTAAATATTCAATGAGAGACGGCTTGCAACAAGCTGTTAAATGGTATTGGGAAAACTTAAAATAGAATGACGAAGATTAAAAATATTTGCTGTATCGGTGCTGGATACGTAGGAGGACCAACCATGAGTGTGTTGGCTTATCAATGTCCTGATATTAAAGTTACCGTTGTCGATTTGAATGAGAATAGAATCAACCAATGGAATGATAAGGATGTGACTAAAATCCCGATCTATGAACCAGGTCTGAGCGATGTGGTGGCAGAGGCAAGAGGGAGAAACCTCTTCTTTTCTACCGATGTAGAGACCGCTATCAAAGAAGCGGATATGATTTTTATATCAGTTAATACACCTACTAAAACCTATGGTTCTGGAAAGGGAATGGCTGCTGATTTGAAGTATATCGAACTTGCAGCAAGACAGATTGCACAATTATCCACTTCAGATAAAATTATCGTTGAAAAATCTACACTGCCAGTACGTACGGCTAGTGCGATCAAGGATATTTTGGATAATACCGGAAACGGAGTAAAATTCCAAATCTTATCCAACCCAGAGTTTTTGGCTGAAGGTACTGCGGTTACGGATTTATTAAATCCAGACAGGGTGCTTATTGGTGGAGACACTTCTACTGCGGAAGGAAATGAAGCTATTCAGACTTTGGTTGATATTTATGGTCGTTGGGTAGGAGCTAAGCATATTCTGACTACTAATGTTTGGTCATCAGAATTGTCAAAACTTACGGCGAATGCCTTTTTGGCGCAACGCGTTTCTTCGATTAATGCCATCTCAGAGATTTGCGAAAAAACCGAAGCCGATGTAAATGAAGTAGCCAGAGCTATTGGGATGGACACGAGAATCGGAAATAAATTCCTGAAAGCCTCTGTCGGATTTGGAGGTTCTTGCTTTCAGAAGGATATCCTCAATTTAGTTTATATCGCTAAATCATACGGACTGGACGAAGTAGCGGATTATTGGGAGCAGGTTATCATTATGAATGACCACCAAAAAAACCGTTTTTCGAGAAATATTGTCAAGACTTTATACAACACAGTTTCAGACAAGAAAATTGCTTTCCTTGGGTGGGCTTTTAAGAAAGATACCAACGACACTAGAGAATCAGCAGCAATTTATGTTGCGGATAACTTGATTGACGAGCAGGCAAATATTGCGGTATATGATCCTAAAGCAGAGGCACATCAAATGTACTTTGATCTAGATTACCTAGAAACCCGAAAGCCAGAAGAGAATAAACAAAGAGTAACCGTATATCAAGATCCGTATCAAGCAACTGATGGCGCTCATGCCATTGCTGTACTTACGGAATGGGATGAGTTTAAGGATTATGATTGGAAGCGTATCTATGACGGGATGCTTAAACCAGCCTTTGTTTTTGACGGGCGAAACTTATTGGATAAAGAGAAGTTAGAGAAAATGGGTTTTGTGTATAAAGGAATTGGGAAATAATTTTATTTGAGTTTAGTTTTCATACTAATGGTATTTGAGTAAATCCCAATAAGGCTATTTATTAGATAATAAATTTTAGGACTAGTGTGATTTGTTGGGTTTAGTTGTTAGATTTGATAAAATTGCTTTTTTATTCCTAGAATAGTATGAATTTTTTGTAAAAATGCCATGAAAAAAATATTGATAACCGGAGGAGCGGGCTTTATAGGTTCGCATGTAGTACGACTTTTTGTAAAGAAATATCCTCAATACCAGATTTATAACCTCGATGCACTTACGTATGCCGGGAATCCTGAGAATCTTTCTGATATCCAAGATGAGCCGAATTATACTTTTATAAAAGGAGATATTACTGACACGGATTTCATAAACCAGTTGTTTGCAGAAAACAATTTTGAAGGAGTCATACATTTAGCTGCTGAGTCACACGTAGATAGGTCTATTGAAGCACCTTTAGAATTCGTAAAAACGAATATTATCGGAACGCTGAACCTTCTGAATGCCGCTAAGGACACTTGGAAAAACAATTTTGAAGGCAAGAGATTCTATCATATCAGTACTGATGAGGTGTACGGAAGTTTAGGTGAAGATGGTTTCTTCGTAGAAACAACATCGTATAGCCCGAACTCGCCTTATTCTGCTTCGAAAGCTTCTTCTGATCACTTTGTAAGAGCTTATGGAGAGACTTATGGTCTTCCGTTTGTGATTTCGAACTGTTCTAACAACTACGGTCCGAATCACTTTCCGGAGAAGTTAATTCCGCTTTTTATAAATAATATTATCCATAAAAAGCCACTTCCTGTGTACGGAGACGGCAATTATACCAGAGATTGGCTCTACGTAATTGACCATGCAATAGCTATTGATTTGGCGTTTCATAAAGGTAAAAACGCAGAAACCTATAATATCGGAGGTTTTAACGAATGGAAGAACATCGATTTGGTGAAGCTCTTGTGTAAGTTGATGGATAAAAAGCTGAATAGGCAAGAAGGAGAATCAGCACAACTGATTACATACGTCAAAGACAGGCCCGGACACGATAAAAGATATGCTATTGATGCAACTAAAATAAACACGGAGCTAGGTTGGAAACCCTCAGTTACTTTTGAAGAAGGATTAGCGATTACTATTGATTGGTATTTGAATAATGAGCAATGGCTTAAGAATGTTACTTCTGGTGAGTATTTGAAGTATTATGAGAGACAGTATGGGGTTTGATGTTATACAGTTATGAAGTTATGCAGTTATGCAGTTATGTATTAGTTATAATTGAGAAGTTTATTAATTTTTTAAGCTTAATTAAATCATCTTTTTAAAACAAGTAAGATGTCAATACAATCA
>CAZRCB010000106.1:0-6699 GCA_964598455.1 uncultured Flavobacterium sp. | reverse complement strand
CTAGACGAACCTACAACAGGCTTGCATTTTGAAGATATTAAAGTACTTATGGATGTCATTAGTCGATTAGTTGATAAAGGCAATACAGTGCTGATTATCGAACACAATCTAGATGTTATTAAGCTGTCGGACCATGTCATTGACATTGGCTACGAAGGCGGTAAGAACGGTGGTGAGGTAGTTGCTGTGGGGACGCCAGAAGAAATCGTTAAGAACAAGAACAGCTATACGGGTAAATTTTTGAAAAAAGAGTTATATTAGCCAATTGAATAAAACCAAATTTGTGTTCTAGGAGCAGTATGTTGGTCGTGTGCCAGCGAACTTCAGACCTGCTTTCGCCTTTATCTCTCCACTGCGTTGCAAGGATATCGGCTCTATCAGGGCTAGCTACGAACTTGGTTTTGTGCAAAAAAAAACTGCTAAAGATTTTCTTAGAAACAACACACTGAAAATTCTTTAAGAAGTTAAACCTATTAAATTTATAGATGATGTCAGACGAAAAAGTAAAAGAAGTATTTACACAGAAAACCTGGAACGAAATAAAAGCAAACGACTCTTGGGCTATTTTTAAGATAATGTCAGAGTTTGTTGGCGGCTACGAAAAAATGTCGAAAATAGGACCGAGCGTGTCGATTTTTGGTTCAGCACGTACGCCTGTCGATAGCAAATACTATCAATTAGCAGAAAAAATTGCCTACAAACTTACTCAGGCTGGCTACGGAGTGATCACCGGTGGTGGTCCAGGAATAATGGAAGCCGGAAACAAAGGCGCTTACTTAGGTGGTGGAGTTTCGGCAGGGCTTAATATCGAACTGCCTTTTGAGCAGCACTTCAACCCATATATCGATAGAGATAAAAATCTACAATTTGATTATTTCTTCGTGCGTAAAGTGATGTTTGTCAAATACTCACAAGGATTTGTAGTGATGCCAGGAGGTTTCGGTACGCTTGATGAGCTTTTTGAGGCAATTACGCTTATCCAAACCCATAAAATAGGGAAGTTCCCGATCATACTTATAGGTAGAGAGTTTTGGTCCGGATTGGTCGATTGGATAAAGAAAACACTGCTAGACGAATATAAAACCATTAGTCCAGAGGATATGGACCTGTTCGTAATTGCGGATACTGAGGACGAAGTAATACAAATTATCAATGATTTCTATAAGAAGTATAACCTTACTCCGAACTTCTAAGTACTAATTATTTGGTCAATAAAAATAGAGCTGTTACTCCAAAAGTAACAGCTCTATTTGTTTGTGCTAAATAGGGCAAACACCCCAACTTGTCATATCGGCATTAGCAAAATCAATTTTATACTTCTCTGCCATTTCGCCTTTGAGCATTGCTCCAGGGCGAACAGAAGGGAAAATTTCTTCGTAAGTAAGCATTTCATTCAGATTCACACGTCTGTATATATGCGAGCGCGTTAGATTCTTCATTTCGTCTAAACCAGATGCACCCAATAACTCTACAAAGTTCTTGATTGTTCCGCTGTGGTAATTCGCCAGACGCACTTTTTTGTCGTCAACTACTAATCCAATGGTTAGCCTAGGGTCTTGTGTTGCAATTCCAGTAGGGCAGCGGTTAGTATTACACAATAAAGCTTGTATACATCCGATAGCCATCATCATCGCACGGGCTGAGTTACACGTATCAGCACCCAATGCCAATGCACGAGCAATATGAAAGGCAGTCGTTATTTTTCCTGAAGCAACAATCTTGATGTGCTTGCGAATATTCAAACCGTTGAGGATGTTATGAACAAAAGCTAACCCATCGAGCATAGGGGCTCCGATATAGTTCGAAAATTCTTGTGGAGCAGCACCTGTTCCGCCTTCACCACCATCAACTGTGATAAAATCAGGATAGATGTCTAGGTGAATCATGGCCTTACAAATTGAAATAAATTCGCTTTTATGACCAATACAGAGCTTAAAGCCCACTGGTTTTCCACCAGACAGATCTCTAAGAGTCTTGATGAATTGAACCATCTCTAGCGGATTGTTAAAAGCCGAGTGATACGGAGGTGAAGCAATTTTTGTATGTGGTTTGACGTGGCGAATTCTTGCGATCTCCTCGCTGTTCTTAGAAGCAGGTAAGATTCCTCCGTGCCCAGGTTTCGCGCCTTGGGAGATCTTTAATTCAATCATCTTTATATTCGGAATCTTGGCTTTTTCGGCGAATAATTCAGGGTTAAAGTTTCCTTGATCATCCCTACATCCGAAATATCCAGTACCTATTTGCCAAATCAAATCACCACCGTGTTTTAAGTGATAATCACTGACACCACCTTCTCCGGTATTGTGCGCAAAACCACCAATTTTAGCTCCGCCGTTCAAGGCCTCGATAGCTTGAGCGCTAAGCGAACCATAACTCATAGCTGACACATTGAGTACGCTAGAAGAATAAGGCTGCTTACAGTCTTTGTTCCCAAACACGACCCTCGGGTCTTGGTTTAGTTTTTCGAAGGCTTTTGGTGCGATAGAGTGGCACATCCACTCATAACCTTCTGCATAAACATCGAGTTGAGTTCCGAACGGAATAGTCTCGAGTTCTTTTTTGGCGCGCTGATAGATGGTTGAACGATCGATTCTGTTGATAGGACGACCGTCAATATCTGATTCGATAAAATATTGGTACATCTTCGGGCGAAGTTCTTCCAGAACATAGCGGAACCTCCCGAACAAAGGATAAATCCTTTTGAGGGTATGTCTAGTCTGAAACATGTCTTTATATCCCATAAATGTGAATATCAGGAATATAACGAAGAGCACAGACCAATTCTTATTCATAAAAATAGAAAGCCCTAGTGTGCCTATAAGAATTAAGGTTGAGAAAATGACAAATTGTTTACGCATAATACCAGTTTTATTAACTCAAAAATTAACTAACAAAGATAAAATAACCTAATGTGTTGCTTTGACTTGGAAACCATAATAGTAGCTTCTAAAATTTAGGTTGCAAGTAGTCTGGCAATAGTTTTGGTTGTAAATGTAAGAATTTAATAAAATATAAAATAGCTACGAGCCTACAAAAGTCGAAAATTACGCGATAAATATAATAATCAAATTATCAATGACAATAATCATAGGCTGTAAGTATTGTATAAATCTGGATATACGTATTATTTAACCTAAATTTGAAGTTGCGAGGACCAAATGAATCTTTTTTTGTTTAGATTTGCCCTAAACAGACTAAATCCAAATAATTATGTACAATTTTCTTAAAGAAGCTCACTCGGGTTGGGCTTATCTCGTTCTTATCTTGTTGCTTGTTGCAGGAGTTAATGCCTTATTGGGATTCACCAGCAAAAGAGCCTTTGGTCCTAAAGACAGAAAACTTGCCTTGTTTGCGTTGATTGTAACTCATATTCAGCTTTTGATAGCGATGTTTATTTATTTTCTTTCGCCGTATTATGCAGCACTGAAAGCCAGTGGTATGGGAGCAGTTATGAAGGATTCTAACTTGCGACTTTACTTGATTGAGCACCCGCTAATCAATATTATTGCGATTATTTTAATAACTATCGGTTGGTCTAAACATAAAACTAAGGACACAGATGCAGCGAAATTCAAATCAATTTGGATGATGTATCTGATTGCGCTTGTACTAATCTTGAGCAGACTCCCTTGGAAAGCATGGCTAGCCTAAGCATATAAAAAAGCTATGAAAAGTACGCTGTTGATACTCGGTAGCTTCATCGGATTATTGGCTTCTTCTGGGCATAGCTCGGAGAAGCCAATTTTGTATAATAGAGAGCAGGATAGTGTTCAGAAGTCTAAAAATCAGAAGTTAAGGTTCGCAGATAAATCGAGACTCACAGATAGCCTTGCTGCTGTTTACACTGTATCACATATTGGGTCAATCCCTGTAAAAGATACAATTAAGCCTAAAACTCAAATCTATAAATCCAAAGTTGTAGTGTCCTACTATGCTGATAAATTCAACGGAAGGCGTACAGCTAGCGGACAAATATATAATAGCAAAAAACTCACTGCTGCACACAAAACCCTTGCTTTCGGAACTAAACTTAGAGTGACAAACCTGTCGAACAACAAATCTATCGAAGTAGTTGTCAACGACAGAGGGCCTTTCTCAAAAGGCAAAGAATTAGATGTCTCTAAATCTGCTTTTCTCGAATTGGCTGAAAATGTCAATAGTGGTATTATTCAGGCTTCTATAGAAATAGTGAACTAAGAATTAGGTTCTTAGATATATACTATATTAACTATATAGTTAAACTTTTGTGTTGGTTAATAAAGTTTTGGTGTTTATAGTAGTAATTAGCTTGAATATTTACTAAGTTTGGAATAATAAATAAAAATAGAATTATGAAAAATGTATTTAAATTAGCTCTTACCGCCTTAATTCTTACGGCATTTAGTTGTGGCGAGAAGAAACAAGAAGCGACTCCTGTAGCACCAGTAGAGGTTGCGCCTGCGCCTGCACCTGAAGAGCCTAAGACAAAAGTTGATGTCAAGCTCGATACAAAAGACGGTACTATAGGTATTGACGTCGAATCAAAAAAGTAAAACAAAAAACTTAATTTCTAAAAGCATCCTTCGGGATGCTTTTTTGTTGAGGTTTAGGTTGTAAATATTTTGCTTAATTATTCTTGTTATACTTCTGTCAATTGGTAGATGTTTAGTTGGTTTTAGGGATAAATTTATTAATCTGATGATAGAATACCAAGCAGAGTTGTAGGTGTATTTCAACTAAAATATTCACTGCAGTTTACATAGTCGCTTTATTTTTAATCATAAAAGCCTAGTTTTGCAACTCAAAGAAGTAGGCGGGAGTTAAAAGCTATTTCTACTACAAATATCAGGCGCTATTCCCAAAATTTTGCTGATGAATCCTGTGATTATTGAGCATAAAACAACATTATAATTAGTTTATATTACCAAATGAAGAAAGTATTCAATCTATTTGATTTATCCCAAAAAGTAAATTATAAAACAGAAATATTAGCAGGTCTTACCGTAGCGATGACGATGATTCCAGAATCGCTTTCTTTTGCTATACTAGCAGGATTTCCTCCATTAATGGGTCTATATGCTGCCTTTATCGCTGGTTTAGTCACTTCCATATTCGGGGGCAGACCAGGGATGATCTCCGGAGGTGCAGGAGCAACAGTAATTGTGTTGATTGCACTAATGAAGTCAAACGGGCTAGAATATGTTTTGGCAGCGGTGGTGCTAGCTGGATTTTTACAGATTTTGGTAGGGGTTTTTAAACTCGGTAAGTTTATACGCTTAGTACCACATCCTGTGATGTTCGGATTCGTAAACGGTTTGGCAATTATCATTTTTACGTCGCAATTAGATCAGTTTAAAACTGTGCTAGATGGGCAGCTGGTTTGGCTTGCGGGAACTCCTATGCTTATTATGAGTGGATTGGTACTGCTGACTATCGGTATTGTTGTGTTATTGCCTAAACTTACCAAAGTTGTTCCCTCGTCATTAGTAGCTATTATTGTCGTATTCATCTTGGTATTAGCCTTCGGGATTGATACTAAAACCGTAAAAGACATTGCGTCTGTGAGTGGAGGTCTTCCTCCATTTCATATTCCAAATATTCCGATAAGCTACGAAACACTGAAAATAATTTTTCCTTATGCGCTTATAATGGCTGCAGTAGGTCTTACCGAAGGTTTACTGACCTTGAATTTAGTAGATGAGATTACCCAAACCAAAGGCGATGGGAATAGAGAGTGTATAGCCCAAGGAAGTTCAAATATTCTCAATGGTTTTTTCTTCGGAATGGGTGGCTGTCCGATGATTGCCCAGACTTTGGTTAACCTGTCTGCTGGCTCAAGAGCCCGTCTTTCAGGGATTGTCGCTGCACTGACTATTCTTGCTATTATACTTTTTGGAGCTCCTATAATCGAACAGGTGCCTATGGCAGCATTAGTAGGGGTGATGATAATGGTTGCAATCGGGACCTTTGAGTGGGCAAGCCTTAAGATATTCAATAAAATGCCTAAAAGCGATGTCTTAGTAGTTATCATAGTCGCCCTAATTACAGTCTTATTACATAACTTGGCATTGGCTGTACTGATAGGTGTGATTATATCTGCATTGGTGTTCGCGTGGGAAAGCGCCAAGAGAATTAGAGCTAGAAAATTCATCGATGAACAAGGAGTAAAACACTACGAGATATATGGTCCGTTGTTTTTTGCTTCAACCACTGCTTTTGTCGAAAAGTTTGATGCCATAAATGACCCGAACGAAGTAATCATTGACTTTAGAGAAAGTCGTGTGTCGGATATGTCCGCTATCGAAGCCCTAAACCTAGTCACTCAGCGCTATCACAAACTAGGCAAAAAAGTCCGCTTAAGACACTTGAGTAAAGACTGTGTCATCCTACTAAAAAATGCCCAAGCTATAATTGATGTGAATATTGAAGAAGATCCTACCTATAATCTGGTGTCAGACGAAGCCTAATCTCCTCTGAACACAATAAATTTTATCCTAAAAAAAATCTAAAACTAGCCATAAGAAATGGAATGTTGCTTGTCAACTTTCCACTTTCCACTTTCAATTTTCAATTCTCAACTTTCAATTTTCAACTCAATAAAACTAAAAATAGCCCTAAATGCAAAAAACCCTAACTCAATGAGTTAGGGTTTTTTTAGAAGTGGTGCCTCCAGGAATCGAACCAGGGACACATGGATTTTCAGTCCATTGCTCTACCAAC
>CAZRCB010000105.1:0-6708 GCA_964598455.1 uncultured Flavobacterium sp. | reverse complement strand
CGATGAAGAGATAAGATAAACAAGAAAGCCGTCTCAGTTTTGAGACGGCTTTCTTGTTTTAAAATCACAAAGCAAGCTTAAGCTTTTATGTTTTTTGTAGAAAGATATTTTACCTCTACCCAAAATGTACCAAAAGGAACTAAAGAAGCTAGAAGAATAAGCAAGAAATCAAATGTTTTCCATTTCATTTCCGGCTTTAGTAGTATAGCTAAGAGGATATAAGCAATAAATAACAGTCCATGAGCCATCCCTATAGGGAATAAAAGTGTATCGTACAATTCAGGCTTACTGTGCTTTATGAAGAGCATATTTCCAAAAAGAGATAAATAAGAGACCCCTTCTAGAAAGGCAACGATTTTAAATGTTTTAAGCATTTTTGTATATCTAAGGTTTAAGATTTATTTTTTAAATTCAATAGCCGGAAGCAGCTTGCTTGATACTTCACCAAATCCAATTCGAGTAGTATCGTTTTGACAATAGCCTCTCATAATTACAGTATCGTTGTCAGCAATGAACTTTCTTTCTGAACCATCTTTCATTTTCAATGGGTTTTTTCCTCCCCAAGATAGCTCTAGCATTGATCCATAACTATCAGGAGTTGGTCCAGAAATAGTTCCAGATCCCATCATATCACCAGAGTTTACTTGACATCCATTAATAGTGTGGTGTGCGAGTTGTTGACTCATGGTCCAATACATATACTTGAAGTTTGATTTACATATCAAATTCTCCTCTGAATGCTCAGGCTGTAGAAGCACTTCGAGATTAATGTCAAAGGCGTGTTTGCCACTTTGCTGTAAATAAGGTAGGGGGGTAGGCTCTTGTTTAGGACTCTCACATCTAAAAGGCTCTAAGGCATCCAGCGTTACTATCCACGATGAGATTGAAGAGGCAAAGTTTTTTGCCAAGAAAGGACCTAGTGGCACATATTCCCATTTTTGAATATCCCTAGCGCTCCAGTCATTAAATAATACGAGTCCAAAAATATAATCCTCAGCCTTGTCAATAGGCACATATTCTCCCATAAGATTTGCATCAGAAGTGATAAAAGCCATCTCAAGTTCAAAGTCTACGCGTTGTGAAGGGCCAAAGATAGGATTAGTTTCCCCGACAGGTAGGGTTTGACCTAGTGGTCTTCTAACCGGAACGCCAGAAGGAACAATAGTAGAGCTTCTACCGTGGTAGCCCACAGGTATATGCAACCAGTTTGGAAGTAGCGCATTATCAGGGTCTCTAAACATCGCACCTACATTTGTAGCGTGTTCTCTGCTCGAATAAAAGTCGGTATAATCACCTATTTGTACAGGAAGAAGCATCTCAACTTGGTCAATAGCATAGATAACCTGTTTTTTGTGTTCTTCATTATTTTGTAACTCTGGAGTATTTTTGTCAAAAATAGTAGCAATTCTGTTTCTTACTGCCCTAGTTGTATTTTTTCCAGCAGAAATAAAAGCGTTGAGTGTATTCTGTAAAAACAAGTCGTCAGTTAGCTCAATTCCATCAAAATAACCTAATTGATAGAGTGCGTTAAGGTCAATTGCTTTGTCTCCTATACGTGTTCCGATGGTAACCACCTCGTCTTTGGTCATAAAAACGCCAAAAGGAATATTCTGAATAGGGAAATCACTGTTGTTATCTACTGCTATCCAAGATTTTCTACTTGGGTCGTTGGCTGTAATTAGCATTGTTGTCTAAGATTAAAAGGTTCGAAAAATTGTCTAACTTAATGAATATTAATAGCTTCAAATATATTCCTTATTGCTCACTTGTCAAAGAAAATTTGTACTTTTGGATTCATTTTAACGAAAACAAATCATGCAAAGAGACAACGAAATTTTTGATTTAATCCTTGATGAGCAAGATCGTCAGACTGAAGGGCTTGAGCTTATCGCGTCAGAAAATTATGTAAGTGACCAAGTATTAGAAGCTGCAGGTTCAATACTTACTAACAAATATGCAGAAGGTTATCCAGGCAGAAGATATTATGGCGGATGTGAAGTAGTTGATATAGTAGAGCAAATTGCCATTGACAGAGCCAAAGCGCTTTTTGGAGCTGAATATGTAAACGTGCAACCACACTCAGGTTCTCAAGCAAACACAGCTGTATACGCAGCCGTATTGAAGCCAGGGGACAAAATACTAGGATTTGATTTATCACACGGAGGACACCTAACACACGGCTCGCCTGTGAACTTCTCTGGAAGGTTATACAATCCTGTTTTTTATGGCGTAGATAAAGAAACAGGTATGTTGAATTATGATAAAATTCAAGAAATTGCCACTAAAGAAAAACCTCAACTTATTATAGCAGGAGCCTCAGCATATTCTCGTGATATGGATTTCAAGCGCTTCAGAGAAATTGCAGATAGCGTAGGAGCTTTGCTTTTTGGAGATATCTCTCACCCTGCAGGACTCATCGCTAAAGGTCTGCTCAACGATCCAATTCCGCACTGTCATATAGTTACCACTACCACTCACAAAACACTTAGAGGTCCTAGAGGTGGAATTATTATGATGGGTAAAGATTTCGAAAATCCATTCGGACTTAAAACTCCAAAAGGAGAAACAAGAATGATGTCATCATTGCTAGATAGCTCTGTTTTCCCGGGTAATCAAGGCGGTCCGCTGATGCATATTATAGGAGCCAAAGCAGTTGCATTCGGAGAGGCATTGACCGATGAGTTCTTTAATTATATATTGCAAGTACAGAAGAATGCTAAAGCCATGGCAGCTGCTTTTGTAGAAAAAGGATATGATATCATTTCAGGCGGTACAGACAATCATATGATGCTTATCGATTTGAGAAATAAAAATATCTCTGGTAAAGATGCCGAAAAAGCTCTTGGTAAAGCAGAAATCACCGTAAACAAAAACATGGTTCCCTTCGATGATAAATCACCTTTTGTAACTTCTGGTATCAGAATCGGAACACCAGCGATCACAACTCGTGGAATGCTAGAGGAGGACATGAAGCTTATTGTTGACTTGATTGATGAAGTACTCCAAAACCATGAGAATGATCAGAGGTTAGAGGAAATCGGAGAAAAAGTAAATGAACTGATGAGCGAAAGACCTATTTTTGCTTTTTAATACCTAGTAAGTAATTCCTAAATAACTACTAGTTCTAATTTATTATTACTAGAATTAGCTTACTTTTGGTTCTTTGCTCAAAAAAAGTTGAAGGCTATTTTCAAGATCGAAGTTAATTCACATCTTATGGATCAATTATTTCTAAATAATCAAATAGAAATTTTAAATGAGATTAGAATATTTAGAGAATTGAGAACAGTAGAAAAACTTTCTAGGACTGCGATAAAACGACTACATAAAGTCTTTTCAGTTATAGCGAGCTACTAAACACTCTAATGAGCTGAGTCTAATAAGTGTAAAGTCAAAGTAAATACTGCAAAGTTGCTTCTGTTTTTAGGAGCAACTTTGTCTGTGTTTTATTGGGTTGATATGTGGTTTTGAATTCTGTATTAAGAAAAATTTAATAGTGCCATCATCATAGAAGCCCCATTTTTTGATTACCTTTACTACTATCTGTTTAAAAGGAATTTTATGGTGAAGGTTCATAAGATTGAAATAGAAGATTTTGATGATACTGATTATGGCTTAATTGCTCTAACCTCTTCAATAGAGGATTATTCACTGACTTTCTCTATTAATCAAGAGTTTAAGATATCACTTAGAAGACAACAAGTTGACCATGCTCCTGTAAGTGGATTACCTGATAGCGGGTTTTCGGTGTATGAATATAAAGATACCAAAAACAACCTATTGTGGTCGCTAGTTCAGAATCAAAGGTGGATTCAGGTCTCAGAAGTTAAGCCTTCTTTATTTGAGGAAATCCCAAATAAAATCTACTTATTTCCCGAGTTCAAGCATATTGATTACTTCCTAAAGATTGAAGGATTTGAGTCAGAAGAAGAAAAACTTCACGAAATTGTAGCGAAAATAAAACAAATCGATAAAGTAGCAGCAGCTTTTTTGATAGATACCGAGACCGTTAAGTCTAAATTTAATTTAAAATTTTAATAATGCAATTCAATAAGAAAACAAAAATCGTAGCCACACTAGGACCTGCATGTAGCGCTGAAGATGTAATTTATAAAATGATGTTGGCAGGGGTAAATGTTTTTAGGATTAACTTTTCTCATGCTGACTATGATGATGTGTTGTCAAAAATCGATATTATCCGTCGCTTAAACAAACAACACGACCTACATACTGCAATACTAGCGGACCTCCAAGGACCTAAGCTTAGGATTGGTATTATGAAAGAGGATGTGGTGGTAAGTAAGGGAGATATTATCACTTTTACAACTGTTGAGAATACAAAAGGTACTGCCGAAAAGGTGTATATGAACTATAAGGCATTCCCAAGGGATGTTAAGCAAGGAGAGCTAGTGCTTTTGGATGATGGTAAGCTAATGTTCGAAGTGATTGAAACGGATAATGAGTCAGAAGTAAAAGCAAGAGTTATCCAAGGTGGTCCTTTGCGCTCTAAAAAAGGTGTAAACTTACCAAATACTAACGTTTCGCTTCCTGCTCTTACTGAAAAAGACAAGAAAGATGCACTATTTGCTATCAAAAATAATGTAGATTGGATTGCACTTTCTTTCGTGCGAACAGCAAAAGACCTAGAAGAGCTCCAAGACCTTATTGCAGAACATTCAGAGCACAAAATTCCTATCATTGCAAAAATCGAAAAGCCAGAGGCAGTAGTGAACATCGACAAAATCGTGGCTTTCTGTGACGGACTGATGGTTGCCAGAGGAGATTTGGGAGTTGAAATTCCTGCTCACGAGGTTCCGTTAATTCAGAAAAAACTAGTGGCAAGAGCAAAATCAGCCAGGATCCCTGTAATTATCGCAACTCAAATGATGGAGACGATGATTACTAGCCTTACGCCTACAAGGGCAGAAGTCAATGATGTTGCTAACTCTGTGATGGATGGGGCGGATGCTGTTATGCTCTCTGGAGAGACTTCAGTTGGAAATTATCCTGTTGAGGTTATCGAAAAAATGACTCAAATCATCTTAGCTGTTGAAGATTCATCTCTTATTACAGTGCCGAAAAATATTCCACAAACCAAGACTAAACGCTATATCACCAAATTGATCTGCTTTAATGCAGCTCTGATGGCAAATGAAATCAAAGCGTCGGTCATCTCTACGCTTACAAATAGTGGCTATACAGCTTTCCAGATTTCTGCTTGGAGACCGCATTCTCGTATATTGGTGTTCACCTCAAACAAGAGAATTCTTACACAGCTAAGCCTGCTGTGGGGAGTAAATGCACTTTTCTATGACAAATTAGTCAGTACAGATGAAACTATTGAAGAGATTAACCAAATGGCACTCGACAGAAATATCGTCTCTAAAGGAGATATGGTGGTCAACTTAGCCGCAATGCCCGTACAAGATAGAGGTATGGTAAACACACTTAGAGTTACCGAAATAAAATAAGAGAATATACTCACGTTAGAAACGCTCTGTCTTAATAAGTAGAGCGTTTCTTGTGAATACACAAATTACTTCGTTCCCAATAATACCAATTCATCCACTCTGACTTCTGTGATATAACGTTTCTGTCCATCTTGTCCGTCATAAGTTCTATAAGTGAGTTTCCCTTCAACAGCCACTTCTTTTCCTTTTGTCACATACTTTTGCATGATTTCGGCTAATTTTCCAAAAGCCACCAAGTTGTGCCATTGAGTTTCTTCTACTTTCTCGCCTTGAGCGTTAGTGTAATAATCATTCGTAGCAAGCGTTACACTCGCTTTTAAACTCCCGTTATCAAAGGTAATTACTTCGACATCTTTTCCTGTGTGACCAATAAGCATCACTTTGTTGCGTAATGACATAATTTTAAAGTATTAAATTAAACAATTAGATTCAAGGCGTTGGTTTGCTATCTCGAATCACCGCAGCAAAGATTATTAAGAATTGAATTTATAGTAGGTAGCTACTTATTTACTTTCGATTGTAATTGTTTGTAAATAAATATGTTGTTATATTTGAGGTAGTTATGTTTCAGAAATAAAGTAAATGCTATGAGTACATGTTTAGAATGTGGGGATAGAATTGTCGGAAGGTCTGACAAAAAGTTCTGTAATGACGCGTGTAGAAACGCCTTTAATAACAATCAGAACAAAGATACTTCAAATCTGATGAGAAATGTCAACAACAAGTTGCGTAAAAACTTTAGGATTCTCTCTAGTTTTGAGTTTGTAGAAGGAAAAGCAAAAACTACTAAGCAAAGACTATCCAACAATGGCTTTGACTTCAACTATTTTACAAACTTCAAGGTATATAAGAATGGATCTGAATATCGTTTTGTCTACGATATCGGATATAAACTCCTCGAAGACGACTGGATTTTAATAGTCAAAAATGAATAAAGTCTTGACGTTTGAACATATTTCACTTTAATCTGAGTCTCAATTGGACATTTATAATATGTTCTATGGCTCTTGGACGGGTGAGATACGCTTTTATTTGAGGGAGTCAATGGTAAACATAAGCTGATTTAAGCTAGGTTTCAGCTCAACACTTTAAAGTATGTGTTTGTTGTAATTAGAATATATCAGCTTTACTACTTATTCGTCTTGTTTGTTCCTGTTGTATTGGGTGTTGTTATACACATTAATATATGCATTAGTTTGTATTTAGAAGGATGTTAGTATTTGTGTTTTACAAAGTA
>CAZRCB010000104.1:0-6723 GCA_964598455.1 uncultured Flavobacterium sp. | reverse complement strand
CAGAACAAAAATATTCATTTTTCGCTTCAATCAAAAAAGTTTAAATCACTTCATATTTATATTCTCTATATTCAAAATTACATTTATAGAACGTGTAGTTACATAATCTCACTTTTATTCTTACTATCTCAAAACTCTTTCCTTCGCTTATAAACAAAAAATGATTCTCTCTTCTCTAAAATAAGTATCTTTGCGACTTATTGAATAATTAGATGAGATTACACAGAAATTTGGTGTACACCACCATTGATTCGCTTAATGCGATTTTTAACGAAAAAGAATACGCAGACAAAGCCGTACAACGAGCTCTCAAAAAAGACAAGCGTTGGGGAAGTACAGACCGAAAGTTTGTTGCTGAAACCATATACGAAATCGTTCGTTGGAAACGATTATATGCCGAGATCGCAGAAGTAAAAGAACCCTACAACCGAGAAGATTTATGGAGAATGTTCGCTGTTTGGGCAGTACTAAGAGGTTATCCAATCCCGGATTGGAGACAGCTCGAAGGAACGCCAGAGCGCAAAATAAAAGGAAAGTTTGATACACTCTCTAAAGAAAGAGTATTCAGAGAATCCTTGCCCGACTGGATGGATGAATTAGGAGTGAAGGAACTAGGCGAAGAACTCTGGACCAAAGAAATAGCTGCTCAAAACCAACCTGCAAAAGTCGTACTCCGTGTAAATACCCTCAAAACTACCAAAGAGAAACTAAGAGCGATTTTGATGGATGAAGACATCGAAACGGAATTCGACAAAGAATACCCAGACGCATTAATCCTCAAAGAAAGAGCCAACGTATTTATGACCGATGCCTTCAAACAAGGCTTTTTTGAAGTACAAGACGCATCTTCTCAAAAAGTAGCATATATGCTTGACGTAAAGCCAGGAATGCGTGTAGTAGATGCTTGTGCAGGAGCAGGAGGAAAAACCCTTCATATCGCTTCGTTAATGGAAAACAAAGGGCAGATCATTGCAATGGATATTTACGAAAGTAAAATCAAGCAGCTGAAAATTCGTGCCAAAAGAAATAGCGTATTCAACTTTGAATACAGAATTATTGACTCGACCAAAGTCATCAAAAAACTTCACGACAAAGCAGATAGAGTGCTGATTGATGCACCTTGCAGCGGACTTGGAGTATTGAGGAGAAATCCAGATGCAAAATGGAAGTTACAACCCGAGTTCATCGATAATATCAAAAAAGTACAAGAAGAAGTGCTTAGAGATTATTCTAAAATGGTAAAAGTCGGAGGTAAATTGGTGTATGCCACTTGTTCTGTGCTTCCGAGCGAAAACCAAGAACAGGTAGAGAAATTTCTGAAATCTGAAAACGGCAAAAACTTCAAAGTAACCAAAGAAGAGAAAATTCTAGCACATCAATCTGGTTTTGACGGATTCTATATGTGCCAGATGGAACGCCTAGCATAACTAAAACCTTAGGCTAGACTTAGGTTAAATCCCTCACAGATTCCTCATAAAAAGCATCAACAGACAACTTCTCTTGACTTGCAGCAAATACGGCCAACTGATCACACCTCTCATTCTGAGGGTGATTGTTGTGCCCTTTGATCCACTTGAAGTCGACTTGATGTTTGCGGTAAATGCGCAGGAAACGTGCCCATAAATCAGGGTTTTTGACGTTTTTATAATTCTTCTTCTCCCAACCCAAAACCCACTTTTGGTTCACGGCATCCACCACATATTTTGAGTCAGATACAACCAAAACCCTAGTATTCGGATTTTTGAGACTCTCAAGCCCGACAATCACCGCCAAAAGTTCCATACGATTGTTAGTAGTCAGCCGAAATCCTTCATAAAGCTCTTTTCTATAAGCCGAATTCGGAACTTCCATAACTACGCCATAACCGCCTCTGCCTGGATTTCCCTTTGCAGCGCCATCGGTATATATATGCACTTGATAACTCAATTTTCTGTTTTTTGGGTGTGTCCCTTGCGGGTCGGGCTATTCGCTTCAATCTTGCCGAAAAAGGCAAGGATTTCCGCTGCTATCCCTCACACGGGTTGCTCTCTGCTATTAACTTTTCTATAACCTTAGGATAGTTTTTGTGTTCTAAGGTCAACACTTTTTTTGCAATTTCCTCCGCAGAGGTACAAGTGGTAATATCTGTACTTTCCTGAAAAATAATACTGCCTTGGTCATAATGCTCGTTTACATAATGAATCGTCATGCCAGACGCTGATTCTCTATTCTCAAAAACGGCTTGGTGTACGTGCGTGCCGTACATGCCTTTTCCGCCATATTTCGGGAGTAGAGCAGGGTGGATGTTGATGATTTTATTCGGGAATGCCTTAACGAAATTCTCAGGAATTTTAAGCAAAAAACCAGCCAATACAATCAGTTCAGGCTGATAGCTTTGCACTAAATCAACAAAGCCAGCACCGCTGAACTCCGCTTTAGTAAATACCTCAAAAGGAATGTTGTGGTTTTTTGCACGCACGATAATTCCTGCGTCTGCTTTGTTGGTAAATACAGCAACAATACGAGCCAAATTACTGGATTTGAAGTGATTGATGATGGCTTCGGCATTAGAACCCGAACCTGAAGCAAAGATGACGATGTTTTTCATGACCTAAAAAACCAAATGATTTATGTGTGAAAACCTCCTGTAAAAAAAACTACTACAAGAAAAGCCGAATCAAATCAATGACCGACTGCAAATATAACATCTTAATTTCGTTGAGTCAGGAAGAAATTTAAATAAAATTTGCGGTAATTTATGAAAAAAGAGGTCTGAAAATTTGCTATTATGGCAAATTGTGTTTAGAATTGACTTTTATTTGAGCTAAATATTGTCCTAAGTAGGGAGAAGCCTACAATTTAAATTAAATTCTTTCAGATGAAATATCTATTAATTTTAATTTCTCTATTGAGCTGTGGTGAGTCAAATAAAAAAAACAACTCTTCACAAAACTCCTATTCTATTAAAATAGAATATGTTGGAGCTATTGACAAACCTATTTTCCCTATAATCATAACTACAAATAATACAGAATGGAAGCAAGAATATTATAATATACACATTTACGAAAAAAATAAAATAATACATATAGCAAAAAAATACTTTAATATGGCTTTGAAGAAAAATGAAGTTGCTTATGTTGAAATTGATGAATCTAACAAAGAAAAAATTCTGTTATTATTTAAACAGATGATAAAAGATTTTACTTCTGAAGATGATGAAAAACTAGTTGAGGATCTAGATTATTATTTATTGCGATTAGCTAATATTTAGCTGGTATTTCTTCTTCAATAGCAGGCGGCAACTTTTGGGATGGTGCAAGACAGGGTATTATTACTAGCGGTTTGAATCACGTAGCTCATAGTGAAGTAAATAAAGCTAAACTCAAAAAAACATATGCTGATCACTTAAAAGAAGGAGGATATAAACCGGGAGATAAGGCTACTCCAACTTTTGAATATGTTATGGAAATGATAGACCGTGTGGAGTTATTAAACAAATGGTATACTAAAGGAAGTAAACCTGAAATTATAGTTCAGACTGATCGTACTGGAGATGCAATGTATCAATCCGCTACACATAAAATTTTTATAACAAAACATTTCTTTGATACCAACTGGAAGTTATTTGGTGTTATACTCCACGAATCATATCACGCCTATCAATATACTGCCCCTGTAATGAATGGGATGACAATAGCTGGTTGGGTAAACAAAAATATTGGAAGTACTAATAGTTACCCATTTGAAGGTAAAGGATGGTATTTTTTGGAAATGCAAACATATTATTTTGAAATTCAAATGGGAAATACAGATTCCCACACTTTAGGGATGTATAATGAAATGTCAGATAAATACCTTAATTATGGAAAACACTAATAAAATAAGTTTATTGATTGTTTTATTTTTACTTATAGGTTGTAATAAAAATAAAAAAGATT
Organism: uncultured Flavobacterium sp.; assembly: GCA_964598455.1. Taxonomy (GTDB): domain Bacteria; phylum Bacteroidota; class Bacteroidia; order Flavobacteriales; family Flavobacteriaceae; genus Flavobacterium. The sequence continues at coordinate 2,803 of CAZRCB010000104.1, read as the reverse complement.
TAGAACTGGTTGTTTTAAGTAAGGAGTTTTATGCTAGCTGTTTATCTGATGATTGTAAGGATTCCGAAACATTAAAGACTTGGCTAAACGGAGAACTTCCTGTAAACACTGTGGAGTTTAAAATCACTAATCATTCTGATTATACGTATGTTTTTATACCTACTTGCCTGGAATGTTTTGGAGGAACTGGATTTTATGAATTTCCGAGAGCAAGTGCTGGATTGAGTCTTAGAAATATTCTGATAAACCATTCTTTGGAGCAAACAGAATTAATGTATTCGAGGGCAATCGGAGGACGTGCTGGCTTAGATACTAAAACAGATAGTATAGTGGAAAATTATTTGAAAAATATTCAGGAATATCGTAATACTTTTCAACTTATGATATCAAATACCATTCAAGAAAATATGGTTATTATTCCTGCTAAAAGTACATTTTATTTCAAAACTTTTTTTTCACTTCCTCATAATCAGACGTATGGATCACAGGTTTATGAATTAAATGCAATAGAAACATTAATTTTAAACAGAAATGAGAAGCATAAAGTCTCTTTGTACTTTCATGCCAAAGAAGATGACATAAGAAAATATATGATTAAAAGTATGTTGCAAACCATAGATGAAAATAATTTTAAGATATTTGACGGAGAGTTGGTATCTACTAATGAAGTTCCTTTGATTTTTAAATAAGTATCTAAAACCACAATGATAGCAAGTGGCGGTGTTTCTTCCTCAATAGCAGGCGGCAACTTCTGGGATGGAGCAAGACAAGGTATTATAACAAGTGGGTTGAATCATTTGGCTCATAGTGGGGTGGTAAAAATAAAACAAAATAAGCTTTTAAGGGATATGATAACCGATGCGGGTTATAACCCTAAAGATCCAGCTATTATAAGTTTGGAGCATTTAATGGAGTTTATTCAAAAAGTTTTTCCTCAAATGTACCGAGATGCAGGAAGCCCTGAATTTACAATTGCAGAAACAGATGCACTTGGAAAAAATGTCTTAGGAAAAACTTTTGGGCGCTATTCTTGGAAAGAAGTTACCGATGAATATGTTAAACTTAAAAATATAAGCATAATTATCACTAAAAGAGTTTTTGAAAGTTATTTTAAGCTAGGAGGTACAGTGGGACATGAATTGATACATGGTATTGACCACTTTAAGGGGAATTATTTAAAATGGTATAACAAGTATGGAGAAAACACTGCAAATGATTTTACAGAGTTAAATGCTCATGAGTGGCAATTTTCAGTATATGATTTTAATGATTCTGGTTACGATAAAATAAATACTTCTCGTTATAATAGTATTTACTTAAGAATACATGATATTGACTAATATATTTTTGATATGAAAACTAATAAAGCCATTGTGTTATTTTTAGGTGTGTTTTGTATCTGTTGCGCCAGTTTAAGCAGTAGTCGTAAAGAAGAGACTCTAAAATTTAGTGTATTAAATACTTACCTTTATAGTGTTGATACTATATATGTAAAGATTACAAATCCAACAACAACAAATTTTTTTTTACCGATTGATTTTTACCACAAAAAATTCAACCCTAATTTTAACTCTCGATATAACCGCAACTTTTACCCATCTATAATTGTTAAAGAACAACCTTATTCTGAAATTATGATAACTTCTAGTACTGATTTAGTACTGAGAGACCATGATCCATTTGAAAAAATGTCAGATTTCACACTAATTGATGCTGGATTAACGGTAAAAATTAAAATACCTTTTTCAAATAGAGAGATTTTACCTAATCATAAATTAAGTTATATCGACAGAGGATTAACAAAAGGAGTGTATAGAGTATATTTAGAGTATGAAATAAATAAAAATGATGTCGAAAGCACAATAAATCCTGAACTACTAAATTTATTATATGAAAAAGGATATCAATGTTATGATGGTACCATTACGTCTAATGTTGTAAAGTTAGTTGTTGAATAATTAAAAACCACAATGATAGCAAGTGGTGGTTTGAGTGGCGGCATAAGTAGTAGCATAGCAGGCGGTAACTTCTGGGATGGAGCAAGGCAGGGTATTATAACCAGTGGGTTGAATCACTTGGCTCATAATGAAATAGCTAAAATACAGCAGAATAAACTTTTAAGGGATATGATAACCGAGAAGGGTTATGATCCTGATATAGTAGCTACAATGACACAAGAGGAGCTAGTAATCTTTGTGAAAAAAGTGTTTCCAGAGCTTTATGCTAGTGGAGGAAAGCCTAGCTTTGACATTGTAGAAACAGGGTCTTTAGGAGAAGATGTACTGGGAAGAACCAGAGCAAATTATTTTGTTGGTAAAGAAAACCCCGATCTTTATATAAAGCTAAATAGTATAAGAATAATGGTTGCAAAAGAAGCTTTTCGCAATTATTTAACTTTAGGTAGAGTAATAGGACATGAGTTGATACATGCTGTGGACCATTTTTCAGGAAATTTCTTACAATGGAATAATAAATTTAGCCAATCTTTTGCAATAGACCTAACAGAGTTAAACGCTCATGAATGGGAAATATCAGTAGGAGCTCCTAGTACTAATTATACACGTTATAACCAAATTTATCTTAGAATACATGGAATCGACTAATAAAATTTATAACGTTAGAGGGGTAGGTATAATTATTTATGCTATTTTATACACATTTTTTTTATCATGTTCAAATAAAATTGTGTTTAAACAGAATCAACTGATATTTAAAATAGTAAATACACATCTTCATAGTACAGATACTCTGTAGACTTCCCTCTTTTAGGACACTTTAAAATTAGACAAATAATTATTATTTA
>CAZRCB010000103.1:0-6748 GCA_964598455.1 uncultured Flavobacterium sp. | reverse complement strand
GTATTTCATAAGCCTCACCCCTAACCCTTCTCCTTAGGAGAGGGGAACTTTTACAGGGAAATTTATTTGTTATTAATAATTTTTATTCTAAATCTGATATTTTATCTACATTCACAAAAAAATACTGAACACTGTCTTTATACTTTTCTATACCGTCTTTTAATTTTTCTTTATCGAAAGATTCTGCATATTTAGCAAAATAATATATGTGATAATATTTTTTAGTTGAATCTACTACAATTAAATCTGAATTATAAATTGTATTAAGAACTTCTGATAAATTTGCATTAAAATCCAAATCATACATTTGCAAAGTATCGTTCAACTGTGATTTAAACTCATAAAATTTATCCATATAAAAAGGATATTCTTCATAACAAGTTCCTGCTAACATACGGACATTATTTTTGTCTAAAACTATTGAATTAGGCTGACCCAACTCATAATATTCACTCTGTAATTCAGGATTGATAAAATATAGCTGATTATCTGCTACTCCTATGCTCTTTGCATATTCTTTTATCTCATTTATCTGGTATTCCTTTACCCCATTTTTATCCTTACAAGAACATATAAAAAACACTCCTAAAAATAAAAACAATATTGATTTTAAGTGTTTCATACTTATAATTGTAATAGAATTTTCAGGTTGTTATTCAATTCGTCAAGTTTGTTATAGGAAAGTTTCCCCAAAAGTCCTTTGGCTAATGATTTGTCTAAAGTTGCTATTTTTCCAGTTTTAACAAGTGATTGCTTTTTGAGTCTATTTGTCGCATCGGGTATCAGTAAAACATCTGTTGCGTCTTGTCGGTCGGTTTGTGTAGTGATAAAACAAACAGTAATATCCAAAGTTGTTTCCACAAGTATTACAGCAGGTCTTAGTTTACTACCACTCAAGTCAGTAAAAGGAAAAGTAATAAGAACAATATTACCTTTTGTCATCATAAACTTCTTTTAGGTCAGCTTCCGAATACAAATCTTCCTCCTCGTCCAAAAACTCAAAAACCGAACTTTCTGAAACTAATTTCTGCATCCCTTCCGTAAGACTTCCCTCATACTTTTTAGAAATAAACTCAACAAAATCAGAAACTTCCTGTATTTTGTTATCAGGAAGCCTTTTAATAGCTCTTATTGTTTTTTCTATGATTATCTGATTTGTCATAACGAAATGATTTATACAAAAATAGGGAAAAATATCTTAATTTTTAGTTGCTTACAACTTATTCATATTATTAGCCAACGTTTCGATAAACTTTCCGATTGGTCCTTTGATCATCATCGCCATCATTGGGTTAAAGCTACCCTCAAAAGACAATTTCACATCAGAACTATCCTCAGAAACTTCGTTTATATCTGCTGTAAGGGTAAAGGGTAATTTATCCGAAGCTGCTCCTAAGACTACTTTGTTTGGCGCAATTTTCTCTTTCATTCTAAGTTTGATTTCCGGCATTCCTTTTAGTCCGAAGATAAAAGAATCATCACCTGTGACTTCAAATTTTGCAATATTGTCCGGCATTAGTTTTTCGAAATTTTTGACATCAGACAACGAATCAAATAAGTCTTGTGCTGATTTCTGAACGGATACTTTTGGGCTTTCTAAATTCATAGGTTATGATTTGAAAATAAGTTGATAGTATTTATAATTTTACGTCCCACACCGAAGGGTTTTCTCTCCATTGAGCTAAGACTTGTTGCTCGTCTTCTGTAATATATTTTTTGTGAAGGGCTAAATTTAGTAAATTCTCATAATTACTCAAAGTAAACAAGCTTACATTGGCATTTTTGAAGTTTTCTTCAGCCAGAGCAAAGCCATAGCTAAATATGGCTGCCATGCCTTTGATGTTTGCGCCGTTTGCACGAAGTGCTTCTACAGCCATCAAGCTGCTCTTACCGGTAGAAATCAAATCTTCGACCACCACCACATTTTGTCCTTTCTGAAGAAATCCTTCTATCTGATTCTGGCGACCGTGCTTTTTGGGTTCTGGGCGCACATAGACAAACGGAAGTCCTAGTTTTTCTGCTACTAGAATTCCGATTCCGATGGCTCCTGTTGCAACACCTGCAATGACATCTGGTTTTCCGAACTTCTGTTCGATATTTTTTGCAAATTCGTCTCTGATGTAGTTCCTGATAGCAGGAAACGACAATGTTATGCGATTATCGCAATAGATAGGAGACTTCCAGCCCGAAGCCCACAAAAAAGGTGTTTGCGGATTTAATTTTATTGCGTTTATTTGCAATAATAACTCGGCTGTTTTTTCGGCTGTATCTTTATTAAAAATCATAGGTACAAATGTATAAAGTTTTTGTGAACAATAGACCTTTGTTTCTGACAAATCAGATACAAAAAGAAACAGATTTTCAACTCTTCTTGCTTAATAGCGTTGATATCGAACAACTTGTAACAAAAATATTTGAAAACAAAATCCACAAGGCTATTTTGTATCATCCCGACGAACAAGAGATCCTGTCTACTTTGATGAGTAAAATCCCTGTTGAAAGGGCTGCGGGCGGACTTGTGTATAATCCAAAAGGCGAGATGCTCTTTATCTACCGCAACGGAAAATGGGATTTACCCAAAGGTGGTATCGAGAAAAAAGAGAGAAAAAGAGAGGCGGCAATTAGAGAGGTTGAAGAAGAGACAGGTGTGGGAAAACTCGAAATTACAGACAAGCTCGAAACTACTTATCACATCTTCAAACGAAACGGAAAATTCAAACTTAAGATCACCTATTGGTATAAGATGCAGACCACATTTGGAGGTAAAACAAAACCACAAGTAGAAGAAGGCATCGAAAAAGCAGTGTGGATTAGGCCCGAAGATGTCTCTGAATTACTTGAAAACTCTTACGAGAACATAAAACTACTATTCTAAGAAGTACTAATTATTTAAACCGAGCCATAATGGGATGGTGATCAGAATTGTCTTCTTTGCTGATGGTTCTGAATTCTTTTATGGTCAACGACTTGTCGTAAAACACATAGTCTATGCGTGCAGGATAATATTTGAAGTGATAAGTCTTTCCGAAGCCCTTTCCGGCTTGTTCGAAGCCATCATTCAGATTTCCTTTGATGCTTCTATACACATACGAAAAAGCGCTATTATTCATATCTCCACAGATGATTACGGGATATTTTGAGTTGTTTTTGTGTTCAGCTAAAATACGCGCTTGTTCTTGTTGTTCGGCAAAACCTTCAGATATTTTTTTATAGATATGTTTTGTCTTTTTCTGGTCAAGATCGGTTTCTATCTGTTCCATTTCTTTAGTAATACTCATCGATTGCAGGTGCATACTATATATGCGGAGGGTGTCTTTACCCCTGACGATATCGGCAAAAACAGCATTGTTGTTTGAGTCTTCAAACCTAATTGCGCCTTTGTCAATTATGGGGAATTTTGAGAAAATCGCTTGTCCAAAATTATTTTTATCGTTCACATAAAAAATCTTGCTGTATTTGTATTTAGGAAATTGTTTTTCTCCGATGTCCGAGAATTCCTGAATACACAAAATATCTGGATCTTCTTTGTCAATAAACTTTATGATATCTGGCAAAACCGAATCTCTATCGAGCCATTTGTATTTATTGAACAGTCTAACGTTATAACTCATCAGCGTGAAATCTGAGTCTGCCGGTGGCAAAACGGTTGGCGAAAACTTATACCACTTTGATACAAACCCGATACCGACCAGCAATACTACTGCCGACAAGAATATTTGTTTTCTGACCATCAATAGCCAATAGAAGAAAAACAAAATATTACACATTAACAGAAGCGGCAATCCAAGGGTAAGAACAGACAAAAGCGGAAACATTCTCGGCGCCAGAAAAGGCAATAAATAGCCTGCAAAAGTTCCTAATGCAAGTAGTATATTCAGAAAATATACAATTTTATTAAACCAAGATAATTTCTTCATCGATGTGTTGGTCTGTTATTGTCTGAACAAAAAATCCTTTTCTTCCTTGGTCAAACTATCATAGCCTGAACGGCTAATTTTATCTAATATTTCATCTACCTGTTGTTGGTTCTTGTCTTTCTCGAGTTTTGGGTTTCGGTATTTTGTGTTTTGTGTTTGTTTTTCATTATTTACATATACCTTTTTGAAGGAAGTTTGTTTTTTCTTTTTTCTTTTTTTGATATTTTTCGGAAGGAAATAACCACCTATCCTAGCCCCAATTTCACTTAAATCTGTGCCTCTTTGAAGGAGTTTCACAAATATAAATCCGAATAAAGCACCTGCCAAATGTGCGATATGTCCTCCGGTATTGGTCACTCCTATTTGTAGGATATCAAGCACCAAAACAGCAACCGCAATATGCCATAATCTTACGTAGCCTATCAATAGCAACCGCACTTGCATAAAAGGCGAATAACTAACGGCAGCAAACAAAACAGCCATAATTGAAGCCGAAGCTCCAACCATCAAGACGCTGCCTAAAGGCAAAACAGTATAAGCTGCTACATAGACCAATCCAGCAAAAGCCCCGCCTAACATATATACCCACAACAATTGTCTGTCAGTGAAAAAGGTGTGAAATAATCTTCCTGAAAAGTTTAATACAATCAGATTGAATATCAAGTGTATGGCTCCTGCATGATAAAACGGATAAGTCGTGAGTGTCCAAATATGCGTCAAAGCCACTTTGTAATCACTCGAGAGTGCCAGCCATTCGGGATATACAAATATACCTTGAGTGAATTTATAGAAAAAAATCAGTGCCACAAAAAAGCCCGCAATATTCCAAACAATAAGCTTTTGGAGCATTCCGCCCATTCTGTACTGATTTCTTGCTTCTTCAATAATTTTCATCAATACCTCTAGTGATTTTTTGACTGTAATCAATTTTATTTTAGGCTTCAAGTATGATAGGTTAAAGCCGTTAATATTTTATGTTTTTTAGTTCCATCTAGTGTTGTTAAACTGATTCTTCTTCCAATACCACATGATAAGAAAGCCCGTTAAAGCACCACCCAGGTGGGCGAAGTGAGCAATTCCTGTACTCATTCCAAAAACTGAGTTTCCGTTGAGTCCGGAAAATAAATCGATGAGCAATATAGCGGGAACGAAATATTTCGCTGCTATCGGAACAGGTAAAAACAGTAGCATTAGCTTGACATTCGGAAACATAAAGGCAAATGCGACGAGTATTCCGTAAATAGCTCCTGAGGCTCCCACAACCGGAATCGAATAAGCTCCTGAGAGTTTGTTTACTGCTTCTTGAATTAAAGCGGCATTACCTGACGGATTAACTGCATTTACAGAACCTTCTTTCAGCAGCGTATTAATTTCTGCTGGAGATATTCCGTTTTCTATAAGTGTGGTATAAGCTCCTTGAAATTCGAGATAATTCACACCTTGATGTACGAGTGCTGCTCCTAAACCACACGAAATATAAAAAAACAAAAACTTTTTAGCTCCCCAATATTGTTCTAAAGTAGAACCAAACATATATAAACCGAACATATTAAACAAAATATGCCCGATACCTCCGTGCATAAACATGCTTGTGAGGGGTTGCCAGACCTGGAACAACGGATTTTCAAAATAATACATCGGCAGTAAAGCATGTGACTCTGCTACAAATTCGGCTCCTATAAAAAATAGGATATTTATTAGAATCAAGTGCTTTACGGTCTCGGTGAGTTGCATCATAACGATATATATTTCATAAAAAAAAAACACACAAATATACATTTTTATTTCTCGTATAAAATGTCTTTGGATGATAAGCTTGTCATAAAACTTTTAACCAACCACAGGCCTTATCTAGCGAGCTAACTATAAGTCATTTACACCTGAGATAAAACTCAGTATATATCTAATGAATTTGAGGTATTTATAAACATTACTTCCGAAATTTACCGAAATTTATTTTATAACTCAATCCTGCCTCGTAAATGGTAAAAATCTTTTGAGCCAACGCAATCCCTTATCCTAAACCATATATATCTCTTGATTTTTCACTTCTAATAAAATAGGAAAATGAATAATCCTGTTCTCCTATGGGAAGAGTTTATCTGGATATATCTGATTTTATCTTATCGACAACAGTTCTGTTTTGGAGTTTATCGAACTCAAAAACCATTATGGCTATCAGAAGTTTATTCCTAACAGACATATAACAATATTTTTTATATAGACACAAAATATAATTATTTATACCTATAATTATTTACAATTAATTTATTTTACATTTACATAACTAAATCTATTTTTTATTATGAATAAAATTACACTAATCGATTTTATTAAAAATCACGAAAAAGGTATAAACCAATGCAAGTACCACTCCAAACAACTCGGTATTCCGTGGAGTTAAAGACAACGTTGCTGACGGAATTCCCGGTTTTGATGCTACAACTTTAACAGTAACTGGAGCACATAACCAAAGACCAAATATGACTTTTGTATATACAGTTGAGCAAACGGATATCACTTGGTCTCCAATAGCTGACTTATATACTGATGCTGCTGCAACTACAGCTTATACTGACGGTGTATATGCAACTACTGTTTACTTCAAACCATCAGTTGGTGGTGTAGCTACGTATACTGCTTCGTCTAATTCAGATGAAGGCTGTGCTTCTAGTTCAGCTGTAAATATTACAGTTGCAGGTGGTGGAGTGCCAGATGTTTGTGAAATTATAGTGACTATTTTCTCTGACAACACTTATGGCGACGAGGTTGAGTGGATGCTCAAAGACGCTGATGACAACATTGTCTTATCAGGAGGTCCTTACTTAAAT
>CAZRCB010000102.1:3622-6855 GCA_964598455.1 uncultured Flavobacterium sp. | reverse complement strand
AAATCCCTTCCTTTCTGCAAAGTATAATATATATTAAAATCCCATTAAGTCTGATTGATTTAATGGGATTGTCGTTATAAAACATAGTTGTTTGTGTCAAGCCTATAATGATTTGTTGCGCTGCCAAAAATAAAAAAATAGCCCGCCAAGCGCATAGCAACTAATATCCCATAAATCCCCTGTATAACGCTGATTTACCCTAGGTAAATAGTATTCAAAATAAATGCTATAACCAATTACAACAAAAATGATATACGACCAAGGTATATATGTAAATTTATTAGGCAACAGTAAACGCAGAACGGCAAAGGATATCCACAAAACAATAGGAATCACCAAAAGGTCATTAAGATGATTGTGTATTATGGGAGGTAAATCACAACCAATATATTGTAATAGGTAAACCGAAATACCAAGAAATACAAGTGATACGAATATAGGGTTAAGGAAATGTTTCATGCAGCTATCATTGCTATAAGCCAAGCAAAAAATCCGCCAATTGATATTATTATAAAAAATATTGCAGAAACTATTTTAGATACAAATCGAACAATCCAAAATCGACTGTTTTTGAGGGAATCAATCCAAACTTCGACTTTTGAGGGCTTCTTTGCTCTTTTTATAGCTGCTTGCACTTCAGCTTCACGTTGACGCTTCTCTTCACGTAATGTCTGTACGGATAATGCACGATTACAGGATTGACAATATTCTCTGTTTATGTTTAACGTCTGACAATACTGACATTTTATATATACCCGAACTGACATAAGAAGTTTTATACAAAGATAATCATTTGTTTAGAGCTTAAGGCTTTTAAATATTCTTGCCTTCCTAGAGAAAGTAGAATCTAAATAGCACGACCCGCCAATCTAATAATTTCAATAGTACTTTTCTTGAATGGTTTATCCTAAACCTCAAATTTAAAGAAATTAGTGTCATTGAATAAGTAGACAAAATATTTCAACTTCATTTGTTGTGATTGTTTAGAGTAGGTTTTTTTAATCCAATTCAAACTTGAGTGTTATACTGTGTAGAATAATGTTGTATATTTGTTAATCTGTTAAAGAATTGTAGTATGATGACAAAAATAAATTTGCAGAATGTTTTATTCATAGACATTGAAACAGTTCCAGAAGAGAAAAGTTTCGAGCTGCTTTCCGATGAGAAGAAAGAACTTTTTAGTCTAAAAACAAAATACCAACGCAAGGAGGATCAGACTGCAGAGAGTTTTTATGAAAGAGCTGGGATATGGGCAGAATTTGGGAAAATAGTGTGTATCTCAGCCGGCTATTTTACATTCAAGAACGATATCAGAAACTTTAGAGTTACTTCTTTCTTTGGAGAAGAAAAGAAGTTGCTGACTGACTTTTCAAATATGCTTAACAACCATTTTAACGGTCATGAGCACATCTTATGCGGACATAATGCTAAGGAGTTTGACTTTCCGTTTATAGCTAGGCGAATTATCATTAATGGACTAAAAATCCCCGATAAACTCAACCTCTTTGGCAAGAAACCCTGGGAAATTCCGTATCTCGATACTATGGAGTTGTGGAAGTTTGGCGATTATAAGCACTATACTTCCTTGAAATTGCTCACAAACATCCTCGATATTCCATCCCCTAAAGATGACATTGACGGAAGTGAGGTAGCCCAGGTTTTTTATGTAGAGAAAGATATTGACAGAATAATATCCTACTGCGAAAAAGACGTGATTACGGTGGCTCAAGTATTGTTGAGATTTAGAGGAGAAGAAATTCTAGTTAATTCAGAAATAACTCACGTATAATTCTTAAGTTTGCATCATACACTAAATTATTTTAATTAAGATGAAAAAACTTTTAACCCTTTTGGTTGTTGTAGCAACCGTACAGTTTGGATTTTCACAAGATGAAAGTTTCAAAAAAGATATACTTAAGTTTATGGAGATATCAGGTGCAACGGCACCTATAAAATCTGTCGCAGAGCAAATCAAAACAATGGTGCCAGAAGAACAGCACGAAGAATTCCAAAAGGATTTTGATGCAACGCTTCCATCATTATACTCTAAGATTGCAGATGCTTATATGGAGGAGTTTACACACAATGAGATTAAACAAATGCTTGCCTTCTATGAGTCACCTGTAGGGAAAAAACTTTCTGAAAAACAGGGAGTCCTTTACGACAAAGCAGAACAAGCCGGAGAACACTGGGGGTTAGACCTTCAGCTCGTAATGATGAAATATATACAAGAATAGGACGATTCATTCTTATCCAGTAATAAAAAAATCCGATGTCATTATATGCATTGGATTTTTTTAGTTTTAATAAAAATGTTTACCTTTAATGAAATTAATTTAAACCAAATACACAATGATTCTAACAGTATTAATATTAGGAATAGCATTTATCATTTTAGTTTCTTCGTTCTTTACAGTTAAGCAGCAATCCGCAGCAGTTATAGAGCGCTTCGGTAAATTTACCGGAATTAGACAATCTGGATTACAGCTCAAAATCCCAGTGATAGATAGAATTGCAGGAAGAATGAACCTTCGTATCCAACAATTAGACGTAATTATCGAAACAAAGACAAAAGATAACGTGTTTGTAAAGTTGAAGGTATCAGTTCAATTCAAGGTAATTCAAGAGCGTGTGTATGAAGCATTCTATAAACTTGAATATCCACATGACCAGATTACTTCGTATGTATTTGACGTAGTAAGAGCAGAAGTGCCTAAACTGAAATTAGACGATGTGTTTGAGCGTAAAGATGACGTTGCTATTGCTGTCAAAAGAGAACTTAATGATGCGATGAGTACTTACGGATATGACATTATCAATACGTTGATAACGGATATCGACCCAGACATTCAGGTTAAAAATGCAATGAACCGAATCAACGCTGCAGATAGAGAGAAAACAGCTGCAGAATATGAGGCTGAAGCGCAAAGAATTAGAATTGTAGCCAAAGCCAAAGCAGAGGCAGAGAGTAAGCGCCTTCAAGGACAAGGTATTGCTGATCAACGACGTGAGATTGCAAGAGGTCTTGTAGAAAGCGTTGATGTACTCAATAAAGTAGGAATTAACTCGCAAGAAGCCTCTGCGCTGATTGTGGTTACCCAACACTATGACACGCTTCAAGCCATTGGTGCAGACACTAATTCTAACTTAATCTTATTGCCAAACTCTCCGCAAGCTGGGAGCGATATGCTCAATAATATGGTAGCTTCGTTTACCGCTTCTAACCAAATAGG
>CAZRCB010000102.1:0-3522 GCA_964598455.1 uncultured Flavobacterium sp. | reverse complement strand
ACCAAAGCTTCGAAGTTCTTGCCTTGGACGTCAATGTTTGTAGCTCCTTTTAGATGACCGTCAGCGAATTCATCTGCTGTACGCACATCGATAATTTGCACATTGGTATCGGTGGCTACCTCTTCGTATTGGTCTGCTGTTAATACTTTGTAGTGCTCTGTTTCTTGGCTGTTGCAAGCCATAAATAAGAAGCTTGCGAATGTTGCTAATAATAACTTTTTCATAGGTTTTCTTTTAGTAGTCGTTCTAAATCATTGGCTGAAAATACAGCCGATTGTCTCCATCTAATTTCTCCATTCTTGAAGATAATCAATGTTGGGACGCTCTTTACTTGGTACTTTGCTGCTGCTTGAGGGTTCTTGTCAACATCAATTTTGATGATGCTGGCTGTGTCGCCAATTCTCCCTTTAAGTTCTTCCAATATTGGCGCCTGCATCTTACATGGACCGCACCATTCGGCGAAGAAATCCACCAATACAGGTTTGTCCTGGTTTATTAGCTGGTCAAAAGTCATAGTTCTGCGTATTTAAGATTTGTTTTTTTGTGGTTTAAAGAGTGAGAATACGAGCCCGCCCATAGCAGAACCGTACACACTACTATTCAAAGGATTCGAAGTTATCGCACAAGTGCCCGATAAACACCCGACGTACTTCCAATACAGATAACCGGCAATTGCGCCAACGCCTATCCCGATAAAGACCAATGCGTGTTTTTTTATAAAGTTCATATTAGTTCATTTTAATTTTCCACATTCCTCTAAGTTCGCCCATCGCATAACCAGTTGCCTGATCATTTGGGTATTTTTTCGCAATCGCTTCTAAGGTTGCTGGAGCGATGTCTGTTTCTTTGCTGCCATGACACATCAAACAAGTCGGCATTCCAATTGGGATTGCCTTGTAATAATACACATCCGATTCATCCGATAAAATAAGATGCTTGCCTGCATTGGCATCAGCCATAAGTCCTTTGATATTATCCCAAGCTTTTTGGTCGATGTCATTTACAATTGCATTATCAGGATTTCTTGTCTTGTCTGTCAGTCGTTGAATCTTTTTAGAAAACTCATCGGATACTGAATCTGTCAAGAACATTGCCTTCTCGTTACAGAAATCAAGTGCCCCTACTGGCCCACCAAGTTTCATTTGTTCCGCCACGTTTGAGAGTAAAACCTGCTGTGCTCTAGCTGAAATGCTGTCGCCTAGCACAAGGTATTCTTGCTGTTGAGCCGTGCTTAGTTCTTTTTGGTCAGTTACTTCTACATCTTTGACCTTCTGGTTGCAGCTCATCAGTAGCACTACGCCAAGTAATGCCAGCATAAATTTAGTTTTCATAAGTCTGTTGTCTAAAGTGATTTATAACCTTTGATGGTAATAATTATTGAGATATGACAGCTAAAACACTTGGGTTTTGGTGCCAATACATCCTTTATATCTATAACAAAGATAGCGAAAATATCACAGAAAGCCTACACCACATTTTTTGTGCCATAAAGGAAGTGTTGACAAAAGCAGCGGGATAAACTTGATTGAAAATCAAATGAAGTGCCTAAAAAAACGCCTTAGGTTTTGTTGTTTTCTTTAAGTGCATGAAAAAAAGCAGCTCTACTCAGCGGTTCGTATTCTTCTGTCTCACCAAGCATAACTAAGTTGTCATTCTGTGCTTTTCTGAAGCTGTAGTGCGCCAGATTTCCTGTTCTAGTACACACAGCGTGCACTTTGGTCACATATTCAGCCGTAGCCATGAGTGCAGGCATCGGCCCGAAGGGATTTCCCTTGAAGTCCATGTCTAGTCCAGCAACAATAACGCGTTTGCCACTGTTGGCCAACTCATTGCACACAGCGACAATTTCGTCGTCAAAAAACTGGGCTTCATCAATGCCAACTACATCGCAATCACTAGCTAATAGTCGAATGTTTGAGGATGAAGGTACCGGCGTAGATTGGATTTCATTGGAGTTATGCGAAACCACTTTTGCCTCATCATACCGTGTATCGATAGATGGTTTAAAGATTTCTACTTTTTGTTTAGCAAACTGCGCTCGCTTTAATCGGCGGATGAGTTCTTCGGTTTTTCCGGAAAACATCGATCCACAGATTACTTCAATCCAGCCAAATTGCTCTTTGTGATTAACGGTGTTCTCGAGAAACATTTTTATATTTTTTAATCGAAAAGACTAATACTTTTCATTACTTTGTATCGCAAACAAATATATTAAAAACTAAAGTCTTTACTCCAAAATAATCACCAACAATTATGAAAAATCGTTTAGAAGCGGAATTAATCAGCATTGCACACCGAATTTTGAAGTTGAAAAATAAGTCAGAAACCATTCAACTGCAACAAGAAACTCTGAATTTATACCAAAAACTATCTGTTCTTAGGTTTGTAGAAGAGAACTATGACGATGCTTCTGTTGTTATCCCATCTGATATTGAAGCCAAAATTGAAGCACCAACTAAGGTTGAAGCTGTCGTTTCTGTACCTGAGATAAATGAACAGAAAGAAGTAGTGGTTGCTAAAGAGGAAGTGGTTGTTGAACAAGAGCCTGTTGCTGAAACTGAAACTTTAGTAGAAGAAAAAGTAGAAGCTCCAATTGTAGAGAAGCAGGTTATTGACTTTGACTTTGATTCTAATTTCAAAGAATTTGAAGCACAACTCTCAAATGCCAAGCCAACCCCAGCGCCATCAATATTCGATCAGTTGCCTGAAGAGGAAGTTGCCGTTGAGGATAAGGAACCATCTGTGGTGATTACTAAAGAATCAGAAGTTGAACCTAAAAAAGTTTCGATTAACGATGCCGTAAGAAAGAACTTCAACATCGGATTGAACGATAAAGTTGCTTTTGAATTCCACCTTTTTGGAGGAAAGAGCCAAGACTTTAATAGAGTGCTCTCACAGCTACAGACTTTTGAGACATTCTCTGAGGCAAAAGATTTTATACAAAATGTTGTGAAGCCGGACTATAACAACTGGTTAACTAAAGATGAATACGAAAATCGTTTTCTGGAGATTATCGAAAATAAATTCCTGTAATGTCTAAACTTTATATCGTTCCGACTCCAATTGGGAACCTTGAAGATATGACCCTTAGAGCCATTCGCGTGCTAAAGGAAGTTGATGTCATCTTGGCTGAAGACACCCGAAACAGCGGAAAGCTCTTAAAGCATTTTGAAATTATGACTCCTATGCATTCGCATCATATGCACAACGAGCACAAAACTACAGAGGGAATTATCAAAAGATTGCAAGCGGGTGAAAGTATCGCCTTGATTTCTGATGCGGGTACACCGGCAATTTCAGATCCAGGCTTTCTGCTTACGCGTGCGTGTATTGAAAATAAAATTGAAGTAGAGTGTTTGCCTGGAGCTACTGCTTTTGTGCCGGCATTAGTAAACAGTGGTTTGCCCAATGATAGATTTGTTTTTGAGGGATTCCTCCCAGAGAAAAAAGGAAGGCAGACACGTTATCTGTTCTTAGCAGAAGAAGATCGAACCATGGTCTTTTATGTATCACCACATAAAC
>CAZRCB010000101.1:0-6959 GCA_964598455.1 uncultured Flavobacterium sp. | reverse complement strand
CCAATGCACAGAAATAATAAAGTCTTCTTAAGACCTATAAAAAAGTCCGTTCTAAACTCGTTAGAACGGACTTTTTTTATGCTTTGAATTCTAGTCAAAAAAAGTTTTATCCCACTTCAATACTTCTTCCGTTTGCGGCGGCTTTATCAGGTTGCAAATAGAAATCAATTCTCCCCAAGTTTATGCCGTAACAGCCCACTTGGTTGACTATGACCTCATTTCCGTCGATATTCTTGACTATTGTAGGTTTGCTCAAGAAGGTATGCGTGTGTCCTCCGATAATCAAATCAATGTCTTTCGTCTTTGATGCCAATACTAAATCAGATACTTTATCTGAGTCGTATTTATATCCGATATGTGAAAGGCAGATGACCAAATCACACTTTTTTTCTTGTTTTAATAATCGAGCCATATCTTGTGCAATCTCAATAGGGTCAAGGTATTGCGTTTCTTTATAATTCACCTTACTCACCAATCCATCTAATTCTACGCCAAGTCCAAAAATGCCGATTCTAACGCCATCTACTACAAATACTTTGTGATTTTTGACAAAGCCATCTAGAATTGTGTTGGTGAAATCGTAGTTTGAACTAATAAAGTCAAAATTAGCATGAGGTAGCGGTGCCAAAAAACCTTCGAGTCCGTTGTCAAATTCATGGTTGCCGAGTGTTGCTGCATCATATTTCATCATACTCATCAGCTTCAACTCTAACTCACCTCCATAATAATTAAAATAAGGCGTTCCCTGAAAAATATCTCCAGCGTCTAAGAGTAGCGTATTTTTGTTTTCTTTCCTAATTTGCTCAACCAAAGCTGCTCTTCTAGCTATACCTCCCTGATTTGGGTATTTTGGGTGTAATGATTCAAACGGGTCTATATGGCTATGGGTGTCATTGGTGTGAAGTATGGTGATGTGTTTTGTTTTAGTTGAGCTAAAACTCATCAGTGGCAAGCTCGGAAGTGCTACTAATGCTGAAGTAAGGACTGATTTGTGTATAAATTCTCTGCGTTTCATTTCAGTAGGTATGGTTTTGTGATTAGTGTATTCTGTTGTCTAGAACTGCAGTAATGACTTGATGCTCTTTGAAATAGTCAATAATCAGATTGCGAAGTTTGTAGTTTAAATCAAATGTAGCTACAGGATTCAGGAAGAAATCCATACGATCTCCTCCGGTGATCAAATAGTCAGATGTGGCAACAGTATAAGTCTTTTTAGGGTCAATGTTCTGACCAGCAATTTTGATACTCTTGTAAGATTTTTGGTCTTTGGTAAGTTCAATTTCAATACCTGCTATCGGGTGTGCTTTAGCTTCTGCTATAAAGTAATTTACAAGCTCGATGATTTTGCTCGCGTCTAGTTCTGCTATGACCAAAGTATTCTCAAAGGGCATAATTTGATAGGCAGTTCGGGCTGTTACATCGCCTTTAGCAATAGAAGCCCTAATGCCTCCAAAGTTCATAAGGCAAATATCAACTTGTCTTTTGTTGGTTTTCTGGAATAATTTATTGGCTTTTTCTAAAGTAATATCTGCTAAAAAGTTGCTGAGGGTAGTTTGCCATTTTCCTTGGAATTTATCCATATTCTCTGGCGCGTAGCTCAGCACGTTGTCTAAATCTTTATTGATGTGATCTCTATAAGGCTTGATATTGTATTCTAGCGTTTCATCAGTTTTTATGCGCTGGTCAACTAGGATTTGCCTTCCTTTGACTGAGGATACATATTGCTTAGGAGTTGTGCATCCAACAAACAAAAAGAGTGTTAATAATACAATAAAAAAGCGAAATTTAGAACTGTTGTTTATTAGCTTTGTCATTAGTTGAAAATAATGATTTTAGTTATATTTGTAGATTAAGTAAAGATACTATGTTTTTGGATTTATTTAAAAATCTTTCGCTAAAAAAAACAACCAAAGCCTATTTGCATAAGACGAAAGAGCCCTCTGAAAATAAAATCCTACGTGTAGGCTTGCTTATAGACGGTACTCATTTTGATAAGGCAGAAGAGCTTATAAACGAATTTTATAAGTACGGAGTCCGAAAGGAGAACTTAAAGACACTTGTGTACACAAGAGTCAAACAACCCGAAAACAACCTGATGTCATACTTTAGTTCAAAAGACTTTACCGTTTCAGGGGAATTCGTTAATAAAGAAATTGATTCATTTGTAGAAACTCCGTTTGATATGTTAGTGAGTTATTATAACAAGAATCAGATTAAAATTTCGTATATTACGGCAAAATCAAAAGCAGACTTTAAGGTAGGGTTTGTAATGGAGCAGAAGGGTTTTAATCACTTGATGATTGACGTGCCGCTTTCAGATTATAAGCTCTTTACACAAGAATTGTTTAAATATTTAAAATCACTCAATAAGATATGAAGTCACTGATAGGAACTGGAGTTGCACTTGTTACGCCTTTCAAAAAAGATTTTTCTGTAGATATAGACGCGCTGAAACGCATTGTCCGTTATGTGATTGACGGTGGGGTGGAGTATCTAGTTGTCTTGGGAACAACAGCCGAGTCGGCCACGCTTACAAAAGAAGAGAAGGCATTGGTTATCCAGACAGTAATTCAAGAAAATAATAATGTGTTGCCGCTAGTTCTGGGTGTTGGTGGCAATAACACTCAAGAGATTGTCGATAGTCTTAGAACAATGGATCTATCTGCTTTTACGGCTATACTTTCGGTTTCGCCTTATTATAACAAGCCTACCCAAGAAGGGATTTACCAACACTTCAAAGCAATTGCACAAAACAGTCCACTTCCGATTTTGTTGTATAACGTACCGGGCAGAACAGCTTGCAATATGCTGCCTGAAACGGTGCTGCGTTTGGCAAATGACTTCAAGAATATCATCGGAATCAAAGAAGCAGCAGGAGATCTGGTGCAAGCAATGAAAATCATCCAGCACAAACCAAAAGATTTCTTGGTTATTTCAGGTGATGATATGATTACACTTCCGATGGTTTTGGCTGGAGGTAGCGGAGTGATATCGGTTATTGGTGAAGGTTTCCCTAAAGACTTCTCAGAGATGGTCCGCTTGGGGTTAGATAGGAGAGTAGATCAGGCATATGGGTTACACTACAAATTGGCCGATGCTATAGATTTGATTTTTGAACAAGGAAATCCAGCAGGTATCAAAGAGGTGTTTAAGCACTTAGGCTTGTCAGAGAATACCTTGAGACTCCCACTAGTCACTGTGGACAAAGAACTGTCTGAGAGGATAAAAGACTTCGTGTCAAAGTGTGAATAGGTATAAAATAAATAAATTATAAATTTCTTAAAAACAGTATATTATGTTATCAAAAAGTTTAGAAAAAGTATTGAATAATCAAGTGAAATTAGAGGCAGACTCTTCGCAAATATATTTAGCAATGGCCTCTTGGGCTGAGAATCAAGGTTTTGAAGGAATTGCTACCTTTATGTACAGTCAGTCGGACGAAGAACGCATGCATATGCTTAAATTAGTAAAGTATATCAACCAAAGAGGCGGAGAGGCTAAAATCCCACAAATCGAAGAGCCAAAACTAGATCACACTTCATTCAAAACTTTGTTTACCCAATTGTTTGAGCACGAAGTGATGATTTCTAAAAGCATCAACGAATTAGTACATATTACTTTGCAAGAAAAAGACTATGCTACGCATAACTTCTTACAGTGGTATGTAGCAGAGCAAATCGAGGAAGAGGCGACTGCGCGTACGATCTTAGACAAAATCAACCTGATCGGAGACGACAAAGGAGGATTGTATCTGTTTGATAATGACATGAAAAATTTTACAGGTGTTCAGTCACTAGCTTAAAAATTTTGTAATCAAACAAATAATAACTAAATTTGCAGGCATTTTTTGTTGTGCACGAAATCTTATTACTAAGAATGAAAAAAATATTTTTGATCCTATTGACTGCTTTTTCTTTGGCTTCTTGTTCAGAGTACCAAAAGGCACTTAACAAAGATGACGTCTCGAAAAAATACGAACTGGCAGAGAAAATGTATGACCAAGGGAAGTACAACAAGGCCATTAGACTTTTTGAGCAAATAGCACCGGGATACAAAGGCAAAGACACTTCAGAAAAAATGTTTTATATGTATGCAGATGCATCCTATAAAATGAAGCAATACGGTATGTCTGCACATTTGTTTGAGAGGTTTACCATAAACTATCCAAGATCGATTTATGCGGAAGAGGCTTTGTTTATGTCAGGTAAAAGCTATGCGCAAATATCTCCTAGATATACTAAGGATCAAACAGATACGTATAGGGCAATTGATAAGTTACAAGAGTTTATCAACACTTATCATGAATCTGATTTTCTTGCCGAAGCCAATCAAATTGTAATTCAGCTAAGCCAGAAAATTGAAAAAAAATATTTTGAAATTGCCAAGCAATACAACTCTATTGCAGGATATACAAGGGACTATAAGGCAGCAGTAGTGGCATTGGATAATTTTCTTATTGAGTATCCAGGTACAATATACACTGAAGATGCTTTGTACTATAAGTTTGACTCTATGTATAATATAGCCGTGAACAGTGTCCCAGACAAAAAGAAGGACAGGCTAGAGCAAGCAAAGGCAGCTTACGAAACACTAATAAAACATAAGTCAGAAACAAAATATAAATCTCAAGCAGACAAAATGCTCGAGGAAATAGAAGAAGAGTTACAAAAAAGCTAAAATAAATTTTCGATATGGATTTCAAAAAAACAACAGCACCAGTCAATACGGTTACTTATAACAAAGACCAAATAGAAGTACCTACAGGGAATATCTATGAGGCGATTACCATTATTGCTGCTAGAGCTAATCAGATCAATTCTGAGATTAAGAAAGAGTTGACTGACAAACTTGAGGAATTTGCTACTTACAATGATTCTCTTGAAGAGGTTTTCGAAAACAAAGAACAAATCGAAGTTTCTAAGTTTTATGAAAAACTACCAAAGCCACATGCAATCGCTGTTGAGGAGTGGATTAATAACAAAATCTATTACAGAAAAACAAAATAAGAAACCATGTCTGTTTTAAGAGGTAAGAAAATCCTGCTAGGAATATCAGGCGGAATTGCAGCCTATAAAACAGCGCATTTGGTACGGCTTTTTATAAAATCTGGAGCAGAAGTTCAGGTTGTGATGACCTCGTCTGCCAAAGATTTTATAACACCACTAACGCTCGGAACACTTTCTAAAAAGGAAGTGTTCTCTGCTTTTTATGAACCTGAGGATGAGAATGCCAAATGGAATAACCACGTAGAATTGGCGCTTTGGGCTGATTTGATGTTGATTGCTCCCGCTACTGCCAATACGATGTCTAAGATGGTCAATGGCACCTGTGACAACCTACTTTTAGCCACTTATCTATCCGCTAAATGCAAGGTGTATTATGCACCTGCGATGGACTTGGATATGTACAAACATCCATCTACTTTGCTAAATTTCGAAAAGTTGGAGGCCTTTGGCAATGTCATGATTCCTGCAGAATCAGGCGAATTAGCCAGCGGATTATCGGGAGAAGGAAGGATGGCTGAGCCAGAAAACATCATTCGTTTTATCGAAGAAGACCTTCTGAAAAACCTGCCACTTAGAAATAAAAAAGCACTGATCACCGCAGGACCTACCTACGAAGCTATTGACCCTGTTCGGTTTATCGGAAATCATTCGTCAGGAAAAATGGGATTTGACATAGCCGAAGCACTTGCCAGTCAAGGAGCAGAAGTAATGCTTGTCTCAGGACCTACGAATCTCTCTGTGCAACATCCCAACATAAAACTCGTTAGAGTAACATCAGCACAGCAAATGTATGAAGCCTGTAGGTTATACTACCCCGAGACCGATGTAATGATTGCCGCTGCTGCTGTTGCGGATTATAGACCGAAGCACATAGCGAGCCAAAAAATAAAAAAATCTGACGATAATCTAACTATCGAATTAGAAAAAACAACCGATATACTCGCAAGTCTAGGTTCTGAAAAAACCAAGCAATTCTTGATAGGTTTCGCCCTTGAAACGCAAAACGAAATTGAGAATGCAAAGCTGAAAATTCAGAAAAAAAACTTAGATTTGATAATTCTTAATTCACTGAACGACAAAGGAGCTGGTTTTGGAGGAGATACTAACAAAGTTACATTCATCGATAAAGACGAACATATCGAAGAACTTCCGTTGAAAACCAAAAAAGAAGTAGCTGTGGATATCGTAAATAAAATCATCAAGCACTATGCGTAATATAATTGGAATCCTGTTTTTGTTTGTATCACTGTTGACTGCCCAAGCGCAAGAACTCAACTGTACGGTAACTCTAGGACATCAAAAGATAAACACCTCTAATACTCAAATTTTCACTACCCTAGAGAGGTCTCTGAATGATTTTATGAACAATACGCGTTGGTCAGATCAGGTTTTCAACCAAAATGAGAAAGTGGATTGTGCCATGTTTATCAATATTACCGGACTCAACGGAAGTACCTTTACGGCTTCTATACAGATTCAATCCTCCAGACCAGTGTATGGATCGAGTTATAGTACACCTGTGCTAAACTATTCAGACAAAGATTTTACTTTTGATTATGTGGAATTCGAAAGTTTAAATTACGACCCAAATACATTTAACTCAAATCTTACGTCAGTCCTCGCTTTTTATGCAAATATTATCTTAGGATTAGATGCCGATAGCTTTAAAATGGAGGCGGGTACAGCTTATTATGATACAGCTAACACCATTGTGGCAATCGCACAATCTTCGAGTAGATATAAAGGATGGAGTCAGCAAGAAGGAGGCAATCAAAATCGCTATTTCTTGGCGAATGATCTTTCGTCTAATGCTTATACCTCATTCAGAAAAGCCCTATATGAATATCATATTCAAGGAATAGATAAAATGGCTGACAATCTAAAAGCAGGAAAAGAAGGGGTGAAAAGCGCAATCAAAACCTTGGCTGAAGTACATAAATCACGACCGAATGC
>CAZRCB010000100.1:0-7157 GCA_964598455.1 uncultured Flavobacterium sp. | reverse complement strand
TAAACCATCTCCGTGACCAATGAGCAAGACTTTATTGTTGATCGTAAAAATTTGGGGCGTATGAAAAACAGGAATATCTATTTCTGTTTGAAAGTAATCATCCATCCATAAATCGTGATTCCCAACAAAGAAATAAATCGGAATTCCACTATCTCGAAGCTCTGCTAATTTCCCTAAAACTCTTACGAAACCTTTCGGAACCACGGTTTTGTACTCGAACCAAAAATCAAATAAATCTCCCAAAAGGAAAATAACTCCTGCATCGTTTTTGATTTCGTCTAACCATTTTACAAACTTTTTCTCTCTGGGAAGACTTTCTTCTCTAGTCGGAGCTCCCAAATGGTTATCCGAAGCAAAATATGCTTTTTTGTTTTCAGGTAATATTATGTGATGTTCGGGTTTCAAAGTGGTTGAATCGTTTATATGTTGATTTGTTGAATCCTCTGACATTAAGACATTCGACTTTTGACATTAAGAATTATCAGAAGCATACCATTCTGCATAAGAAGAGTCTGTTTCTTGAAGTCTAAGCGAATAAAGTTTGATGTGTGCTGGTAATCTTGAGCTGATTTTTCTCATAAAATCAATTACCATATTCTCGCTCGTAGGTTGATAGTCCACCAAAATGACATGATGGCCTCTCGACTCTAGTTCTCTTGCTAATTCGATATGAGGGGTGTTTTTATTAAACACTGTCGCGTGATCAAATACATCAACTACCTCTTCTTTTACGATTGTTTTGAGATCTGAAAAATCGATAACCATTCCGTACTTTACGTTGGTCTTGTCTTGATTTGGCGTTCCGATAACCGTGACGAAAAGCTTGTAGCTATGTCCGTGTACGTTCTTACATTTTCCGTCATATCCATATAAAGCATGTCCAGTTTCAAATGAAAAACGCTTGGTGATTCTTATATTACTCATTCAAAGATAATTTTATAGGCAAAAATACAAAAAATACTGATGCAAAAACCTATAAAAATTATAATTCACAAAGGAGATAAGTGGATAAAACCTAGGGAAATAAAGGTATTATTTGGTGCAAACGGGAATAATTTCGCCTTTTGCTAAACAGTATTTCTGAATTAAATCAGCTGAGATTTTGTGGGTATAATCCTCTTCAGTGACTTTGAAGCCCACCGCGCGGAGTTTGTCAAAATAATCCCTTCCATAGACTCTGACATGGTCATATTGTCCGAATATTTTTGCTCGTTCTTTCTTATCTGTGATGCTTGCATCCTCAAAAGTAGTGGCTCTTGTCAAGTCCTGAGGAATCTGGAATATGCCCATGCCTCCTGGTTTGAGTACTCGGTAAAGCTCTTGCATTGCCTTGGTGTCATTGGGTATATGCTCTAAGACATGGTTGCACAAAATCACATCAAAGATGTTGTCTTGAAAAGGCAAATCACAGATGTCTGCTTTGACATCCGCAAGGGGCGAGTGGAGGTCAGTGGTGGTATAATCTAGGTTTTCCTGGTTTCTGAAACGCTTATAAAAAGCTTGTTCAGGTGCAAAATGCAATACTTTTTTGGGCTTGGTAAAGAAATCGGTTTCGTTTTTTAAGTACAGCCATAAAAGTCTATGTCTTTCAAGAGATAAGGTGCTCGGAGAGAGTACGTTATATCGTTGGTTTTCATAGCCGTAAGGCAAGAATTTTCTGAAACTTTTGTTGTCAATAGGATCTGTATAGCGATTTCCTTTGAGCCACAAAACCAATACAGGACGAATCAGATAGCTCATCTTAATCAGTATTGGTCTTGGTATGAGGTTCAGAAAAAACTTAAACAGCTTTTTCATTAGACTACTAATTTCTGTTGTCTGAACATATCTTCTTCTGTACTAGTGATGCCTAGCGCTTTATAGATATAATAAAAAGTTGAAAGGATTTCTGGTTTTCCGTCAACTAGCGCAACGTCGTGTTCGAAGTGTGCACTTGGTTTTCCGTCTCTTGTTGAGATAGTCCAACCATCGCTTAGATGTCTGATGTTTTTAGAACCCATATTAATCATCGGTTCAATAGCGATGACCATACCTTCGACAAATAGCTTTCCTCGTCCTCTTTTTCCGTAGTTGGGCACCTCTGGATCTTCGTGCATTTTGCGTCCCAATCCGTGTCCGACTAATTCTCGAACAACACTATATCCTTTGGCTTCACAATATTTTTGGATTGCGCTACCAATGTCTTCTACTCTGTTTCCAGCTCTAAATTCATTGATACCGACATAAAGAGATTCTTTAGTAGTTCTCAATAAGTCTTTTTTGTCTTGAGAAACTTCACCTACCTCAAAAGTATAGGCATGGTCTCCATAAAATTCGTGAACTATGGCTCCGCAATCTACTGAGACAATGTCACCATCTCTAAGAGGTTTGTTAGTAGGTAAGCCGTGTACTACCTGTTCGTTTACACTAGTTAGTAGGGTAGAAGGGCAATCGTATAACCCCAAGAAACCTGGAATTCCCCTGTTGTCTCTGATGTACTGTTCAGCTAAATTGTCTAGTCGAAGTGTAGTTACGCCTTCTTTTATTTCAGATGCAAGCATACCTAGTGTTTTTGACACCAATAGAGCAGCCTCGCGCATCAATTCTATTTCTTCTCTGGTTTTTGGAATTATCATAATACTTAGATTAATCTAAAAAAGTGCAAATTTACGTATTTATATTGTAATGGGTTTGCTGTTTTTGGCTATTTAAGTCTGTTATAGTTTTTTAGCAGCATTCCAATACACATCCATTTCAGCTAATGTCATATCGTTTAAAGATTTGCCGGATTCTGTTGCTTTTTGCTCGAGATACATAAAGCGTTTGATGAATTTTTTGTTTGTTTTCTCTAGTGCATCTTCAGGGTTGATGTCCAGAAAACGAGCGTAATTAATCATTGAGAACAGTACATCTCCGAACTCTTCTTCAATTTTTTGCTTGTTGTTTGCTTTGACTTCATCTTGAAGTTCTTGCAATTCTTCCTGGACTTTGTCCCAAACTTGATGTGGTTCTTCCCAGTCAAACCCAACGGCTTTTACTTTTTCTTGTATTCTATAAGCCTTCAGAAGCGCGGGGAGATTATTCGGAACGCCTTCTAGGACTGATTTTCTCCCTTCTTGGAGTTTTAATTTTTCCCAGTTTCTCTTGACGTCTTCTTGGTTCTCTACTTTTACATCGCCATAAATATGTGGATGTCTGTGGATAAGTTTGTCGCAGATTCCGTTGGCGACGTCCGCAAAATCAAAGTCGTTGGTCTCAGCGCCTATTTTGGAATAGAATACGATATGCAAAAGCAAATCTCCTAGTTCTTTTTTGATTTCCTCTTTGTCATCATTGTCTATGGCGTCTGTTAGTTCGTAGGTTTCTTCTACGGTCAGGTGTTTGAGTGTCTGTAGGGTCTGTTTTTTATCCCAAGGACATTTTTCTCTGAGGTCATCCATGATGTCGAGTAATCGAGAAAGTGCCTGAAGTTTTAGTTCTTTGGTCATATTTTGTCAATTTGAGTTTTGGGAACGAAAGAGAAGGGAAACGGTGTTGAACAAAAAAGTCGAAAGTTTTGCTTCCGACTTTTTGGTATGTTTTATTCTTGAGTATTCTGTGTAGTCTCTGCTTGAGCTCGTTTTTTGATTTCCATATCTTTAGAAACCAGTTCTTTAGAGACAAGTAAGTTATACCAATTGATAATTTTTTTCATATCTGAGACATATACTCTGTCAGTGTCATAGTCTGGGACCACCTCTGAGAAATACTGCTCGACTGATGCTTTGTCATCTTTCTTTACGGTAGACTGTTTGTCGTCTTCTTTTTGAGCAATTGCTTTTAGAATTTCGGCAAGTGGTTTTTCGCCTTCGTAGGTATAAACAGAAATTTCAGACAACAAACTCACATTGCTTTGTAGTCCTACATTTAGCTTTTTGCCGTCTAGTAATGACTCTGCTAAGAATCCTGAACGTGTTTGCACTTTCAATTCATAAAGTCCGGGTTTTCCGGAAATGGCTAAAATTTTATCTAAACTCATGTTTCAAATATTTTTCTAAAAAGGAAGCAAATATATATAATTAGAATTATTATCTACCCTTTTTAACAGCAAATTTCATTCTGTAATCTGTATTAACTTTGCCCTCTAAGATGTTTTTTAGTTTTTTCTCGATAAGGCGTTTTTTGAACGAAGATATTTTGTCTGTAAACAAAACACCTTCGATGTGGTCGTATTCGTGTTGTATAACTCTGGCGCGCAATCCGTCATAGTTTTCAGTGTGTTTGACAAAGTCTTCGTCATAATATTCGATAGTAATTTTATCAAAACGCGTGACATCTTCATGGACGCCAGGTATGCTCAAGCAGCCTTCATTAAACGCCCAAAGTCCGCCTTCTTCTTTAAGTATTTTTGCGTTGATGAATACTTTTTTGAAGCCATCTAATTCTTCTTGCTCTTGTTTTGACAGCTCGTCATTGTCAGCAAAAGGGGTGGTGTCTATGGTGAATAATCTGATTGGCAACCCGATTTGAGGTGCTGCTAGCCCAACGCCACTTGCGTTGTACATAGTGTCAAACATATTCGATACAAGCTGCTTTAACTCTGGATAGTCTGCAGTTATATCTTCTCCTTTTTTGCGCAATACGCTGTCTCCGTATCCTACGATAGGTAAAATCATGCTGTTTCTTTTGGGAAAATTAAGGCGCAAATATACCAAATATTTAGAAAGTTAGCTTCAAATATTACACTAAGCTTTCAGAAATCACTACTTCAATCAGCAGGGATTTATTTAAATTCATAGCGAACTGGAGTATCGAAGTTTTTTTAATTCATATATTTGCCTCTTACTTAAACTGCGTTATGACAAAGAAGCTTTTTGTTGTTATTTGCCTTGTTCTACTTGCTTTAGGATGTGCAAAAAGAGGGTATATTTCTGGAGGAGAGAAAGATGTATTACCTCCAGTTGTGCTGAAAACTAGTCCAAAAAACTTTAGTACACATTTTAATTCAAAGGAAATTATCATTGATTTTGATGAATATGTAAAACTAAGAGATATTCATAAACGGCTTATTATCTCGCCACCATTAAAGAATGCGCCAGAAATAACCCCATATACAGCAGCGAAACAAATCAAAATTAGATTTAGAGATACTTTGCAACCCAACACTACTTATAGTCTAAATTTTGGAGAAAGTATTGAAGACAATAACGAAGCTAATAAGCTTAAGGCATATCGCTATGTGTTTTCTACCGGAAGTTATATCGACTCACTTAGTGTTGAAGGATTCGTAAAAGACGCTCTTGACAAGGAGACACAGAGTTATATCTCAGTTATGCTATATGAGGTAAACCAAAAGTATGGCGATTCGGTGATATATAAAGTAAATCCTAGATATATCACTAATACGTTGGATAGCCTAACTACATTTAAACTTGAGAATATCAAAGAGGGGAATTACTTGTTGGTAGCACTCAAAGATCAGAACAATAATTATAGATTTGACCCTAAAAAAGAGAAAATCGGGTATCATAGCGAATTGATATCTGTGCCTACAAAGGAAAATTATAAAATAGAAATATTTCTAGAACAACCTAACTATACAGCTTTGAGGGCTTTTCAGGCTGCACAAAACAAAATTGTTGTGGCGTACGAAGGTAATCCTGACAAGACTGAGGTAGTTCTTAGAAATGGGAGTGAAGTACTCGAAACTATGATCAGTAGAATAGAAAAAAAAGACTCCTTAAATGTGTGGTATAAGCCAATTCTTGCGGATTCGCTTTCACTTCAGGTAATAAACGGCAAAACAGATAAATCATTCGTGATCAAACAACGTGAAGAAGTGTCAGATACGCTCAAACTTCATCCAAAGTCTCCAAAAAGATTGGGTTTTAGAAATCCAATTATATACAACTCTACAACTCCATTGGTCAAAGTTGATCATTCAAAAATTCGAATTCTAGACAAAGACTCGCTAGAGGTGAAGTTTTCAACCAAATATGACTTGCCCAAACAAAATCTGGAGATCATCTTTGAAAAAGACGAAGATCAAACCTATAATTTATTAATGCTTCCCAAGGCTGTTACTGATTTTTATGGAGTTTCAAATGACACAATCAAATCAGATTATTTAACTACCTATCATTCTGATTACGGGAATTTGAGAGTAGTCTTACAAAACCTGAAATCCTTTCCGGTGATTGTCCAACTTACGGATGACAATGGAAATATTTTATATGATCAGTTTATAGAGGATACAAATACTGTTGATTTTCAATTCGTTAACCCTTCAAAATACAACCTAAGGCTTATCTACGATACCAATAATAACAAGGTATGGGACTCTGGAAATTATCTGAAGAAAATCCAACCTGAGAAAGTGATATACTTTCCTGAGAAAATTGATGTTAGAGCAAATTGGGATGTAGAACAGACCTTTATTTTCAAAGACTGAGGTAGTTAGATATCATTTTTCTTATCATAAAGCCATCTTCCTTAGGTAGATGGTTTTTTTATATTTTAATACAACTAACTTTATTGTAGATAGGTGTTTTTTTAAAACGTTTGTATAATATCTAGTTGAAGTGTGTAATTAGTTTAAATATCACGAAAAATTAAAGGTGTGCACTATTAATTAGCTCTTGAAAATTTGTTATTGAAAAACGTTTTGATATTTTTGTTAATGAATACTTAATTAATGATGTATGTTGCTTGCCAATACTAGGTTTGTTATATTTTTCTTTGTTCTTACTTGCCTTAATCTATCGTCTCTTTATGCTAATCCAAAAATAGATAGTTTAGCAGCAGAATTAGCAAAAACAAGGGATTCTGAAAAGATGTCGCAACTCTATATGTTACTTTCGATTGAATATGAAATTGACGACTTAGACAAAGCTTTAGAGTTTGGGATAAAGGCTGTAACGGAAGCGCGTAAGAATGATAATAAAGTTCAATTAGCAGATGTATGTAACAACCTGGCTAATGTATATGAGTATAGAAGCAATCCGGACTCATCATTTGTATATCACAAACTAGCTCTTGAGTTGCGCCTAAAGCAAGGCAACAAAATAAAGATAGGGGATTCTTATAACAACTTGGCTATTTATTACGACAAGAAAGGAGATTTTCCTACATCGTTGAAGTATTATTTTAAAGCACTTAAGTATTATGAGTCACAAAATCATGCTGAGAAGATAGCAATG